>JAYVYH010000088.1:0-4021 GCA_043784385.1 Caulobacteraceae bacterium
TTTCGATCTGTTCGATCCCACCGAACTCAGTCCAGAGGCGCTGGAGGACCAAGCTCGGATCGCCGAGGGCGCGGCCCGAGCGGTGTCTGGTGTCAGCAATTCCAATGGCGCCTCGGCGACTTGGTCGGCGTCGAGCTGGCGACTGGTGTCCACCGACGGCTTCCACGGAGAACACCGGGGAACGGCGTTCTCTTTATCCGCCCAGGCTATCGCCGGAGAGGGCGCGGCCATGGAGCAGGGCCACGAAGGCCGCGCCACCCGCTGGCTCGAGGACCTGCCCACGGCGGAGGCGATCGGCGCGGAAGCGGGCCGCCGCGCGGTCTCGGCCCTCGGCGCCCGCAAGATCGATTCCACCACGGCCCCGGTGATTTTCGAGAATCGGCTGGCCGGATCCCTGCTGGGTCCACTGATAAGCGCCATCGCCGGGCCGGCCGTGGCGCGGGGCGTGTCGTTTCTGAAGGATCGCCTGGGCAAGGCGATCTTTTCCAAAGGCGTGACCCTGACCGATGATCCGCATAAGCTTCGCGGCCTCGGATCCTCGGCCTTCGACGACGAGGGCGTCGAAAATCAGCGCATGAACCTCATCGACCAGGGTGTGCTGACCACCTGGCTGCTCAATTCCAGCACGGCGCGCCAACTCGGCCTGGAAACCACCGGCCACGCTTCTCGCGGTCTCGCCGGGCCGCCTGGCGTCTCGCCGTCGAATCTGATTCTTCAGCCCGGCGAGCACGATCAGGCTACGCTGATGCGCGACGCCGGCTCGGGCGTGCTGGTCACGTCGATGTTCGGGCCGTCGATCAATGCCAACACCGGCGACTGGTCGGTAGGCTGTTCCGGCCATTGGTTCGAAAATGGCGAGATCGCTTATCCGGTCACCGAGATCACCGTCGCGGGCAATCTGATCGATATTTATGCACGGCTGATCCCTGGCTCGGACCTGTTGCGCCGGGGCTCGGCAGACACCCCCTCGGTGCTGGTCGATGGGCTGGCCATCGCCGGAAAATAGGGATCGACCATGTCCGAAAGACAGCTTCTGCACCTCGTCATCGGTGGCGAACTCAAGGACGTGTCAGGAGTCGAGTTTAAGGACCTGTCGAAGGTCGATCTGGTCGGCGCCTATCCCAGCTACGACGCGGCCTTCGCCGCATGGCGGGCACGCGCCCAGTCCACGGTCGATAACGCCCTGACGCGTTACTTCATCATCCACGCCCACAAGCTACTCGACCCGCTGGAGGAAAAAGCTACTCGCGCTTGAGCAGCCGCTCGGTCAGCAGGGTCCCCCACCACTGGCCGCGAAAGTCGGCCTGGATCGCCACCGGATCGTAAGCGGGACTCTGAACCCATTCCAGGAATGAAAGGCCGGCCGGTTCGCCCTCGGTCAGATAGCGCTCGAAGATATAATCCAACACGCCGGTTAGCCCGGCGCGGACGTGCAGATATTTCGGCGACAGCTGCGAGATCGCCTGAGCGATCGGCTGGCCCTGACGGAAGTGCTTATAGAACACCCCCATGATCCCAGCGCGATCGGCGCCCGACTTGCAGTGCATCAGGGCCGGATAGCGAACGGTGTTGAACAAGGTCTTTGCGCCCAGCACCTTCTCCGCCGTCGGCACATCGCGAGAGGCGATCACGAAATCCACCAGTTCCAGCCCGTAGCGCCGGCAGGCGTCCAGTTCCAGCGCCCGGAAACTGGTCTGGAAGCCACCGCGCAGATTGATCACGGTCTTGATGCCGCGATCCGCCCAGGCCTTGAACTGGAACGGCCAGGGCTGGTTGGCGCGGACCAGTTCATCGGAGATCCAGTGGGCGTTGGAGAACCCAAGCCGCAGCCAAGCGTGGTCCTTCCAGAGATAGTTGGCCACGGCCCGGCGTCGGCCCGCGCCGGTGGAAAGGTCGAACTGGGTCAAACGGAGCTCAGTCCCGTTTCGAGAACAGGGCGTCGGCGGCGGCCCGGCTGGATTGTTTCTTGCCAATCTGGGCGCGAGCCCGGACGATCTCGGCTTCCAGCATTTCGATGCGTTCCTGCAACTCGTCCGCCCCATAAAGTTCCAAGTCTTCGCGCGAAACATCCAGCAGCGCCTGGCCCCGCGCGCGCCGCGCTTCCGCCGGTTCTTCCGCCATACCACGGCTCTCCCTTTGCCGATGTTCGGCCAAGGCGCTATCTGGGGCGGGCGGAGTAACCGCGCAAGATCAGGAGAGGGAACCCCATGCCGCAGGCCGAAATGACCGCCATCGAGATTGAGGGCGGCAAGGGACCGGCCTCGGCGCTCCGCGCCGCCCAGATTTCGACACCCACCCCTGGCGAAGGACAGATCCTGATCGCCGTCCACGCCGCCGGCGTCAACCGGCCCGACATCATCCAGCGCCTGGGGTTCTATCCTGCGCCCCCCGGCGCGTCGGCGACCATGGGTCTGGAAGTGGCGGGAACCGTCGCCGTAGGCGCGGGCCGCTGGCGCGAGGGAGACCGGGTCTGCGCCTTGTTGGGCGGCGGCGGCTATGCTCAGTTCGCGGTGTGCGACGCCCGCCACGCCCTGCCGATCCCCGGCAATCTCGATTTCACCCAGGCCGCCAGCCTGCCCGAGACCGTATTCACGGTCTACGCCAACGTCTTCGAACACGGGGCGCTGAAGACCGGAGAGACGTTGCTGGTCCACGGCGCTACATCCGGCATCGGCGTGGCGGCCATCCAGATGGCCAAGGCCGCCGGCGCCCGCGTCATCGCCACGGCCCGGGGCAAGGACAAGGCAGCCAAGACGCTCAGCCTCGGCGCCGACATCGCGGTCGACGCCTCGACCGAGGATTTCGGGGCCGTGACCCGGGCCAACGGCGGCGTCGACGTGATCCTCGACATGGTCGCAGGCGCCTATTTCCCCAAGAACCTTGAGGCGCTGAACGTCGGAGGCCGGCTGGTCCACATCGCCACCCTAGCCGGCGGCACGGTCGAACTGCCGATCATGAAGCTGATGCAGAAACGCCTGGTGATCACCGGCTCGACCCTGCGGCCCCGGGACGCCAACGAAAAAGCCCGTCTGACCGCCGAGGTCGAGCGTGTGGTCTGGCCATGGGTCGCGTCCGGCGCGTTAAAGCCGATCGTCGACAAGGTGTTCCCCCTAGCCGAAGCCGCCGCGGCCCACGCCTATCTGGAAGCCGGCGCGCATGTGGGCAAGGTGATGCTAGCGGTGTGAGGCCATTGGCATCAAACGCGTGGGAGTAACACAGTGAACGAGTGTCCGCGCATCGGCCCGGGAATCGATCTCTCCCGGGCGGCCTTTGTCCATCCGACCGCCTGCCTCTACGGCGACGTGACCTTGGCGGAGGATGTCAACATCTGGTGCAACGTGGTCATCCGCGCCGAGCAGGACCGTGTCGTAATCGGCGCCCGCTCGAACCTTCAGGACTTCGTGATGGTGCACATCGGGGGGCCGACCATCGTCGGCGAGGACTGTTCGATCACCCATCATGTGACCTTGCACGGCTGCCGGATCGGCGACGCCTGCCTGATCGGCATCGGCGCCACGATCATGGACGGCGCGGAGATCGGCGCCGGTTCGATCGTCGCGGGCGGCGCCTTCGTCAAGGAGGGCACGGTGATCCCACCCAACTCGATCGTCATGGGCGCGCCAGCCCAGGTGAAGCGCGAGCGGAACAACGCGGTCGCCAACCGGATGAACGCCTTCTTCTACGCCGAGAACGCCAAGGGCTATGCGCGCGGCGACTTCCGAGTGTGGTCGAGCGATGCGTTCAAAGCCGCCGCGATCCAGGAGCGGGAGCGTCTGCTGGCGGGCGCGCCGGAGGGCTAGGCTCAGACCATGCTGCCGCCGCCGTCGACGCGCAGGATCTGGCCGGTCACATAGGTGGCGCGCCGGCGCCCCACGCCGCGGGTCCGCGACTTGGGGTGATCGAATTGCGGCGTTCGACTGAGGCCCGGCGGGCTCGGTTCACTCGAGCCGGGGCCTGGGGATGTCGAGGGTGGCGATCCCGGCGCCGCGCCATACGGCGTCATCGGCCCGAGGCTGTCGCG
>JAYVYH010000089.1:0-2067 GCA_043784385.1 Caulobacteraceae bacterium
CGTGGCGACCCAACTCCAGCCCATCGCCGCCGTATCCGGCGCCATGTCGCGAATCTACGACTCCACCCAGACGGTCCCGAGTGTCAGCGAGAGCCTCGCCATCGCCCCGGGAGACCCCACACCCACTCTATTCGTGTCCGGCGAGGGGCTGACATCACATACCTCCTCGGTCATGAACACCGGGCGGTCGCGAACGTCCGTGGGCGGCAATACGCTGGCGAACGCCCGCCTGATCCTTACCGGTGGCCCGCCCCCCGGCGGGGTCCCGGACGCGGCCGCTCCTGCCCTGCTGATCGCGACGCGCGAACTGGTCTCGTCAGCCAATTTCAATGCGGGGGCCACCACTCGCGGTTCGGCGATCGGGTTGATGAGCGTCGGGAGACTATCGATTTCCGGTCACCTCGTCGGCGATCAGGTGCTGCGATACTCCGGGAGCGTAGCCCAGAACACGGTGATCTTTCGGTCGCCAGAGGTGACCATCACCCTCAATCGCCAACTTGAGTTGGGGACGACCGTTTGTGACGACGACTGCGTCGAGGCCCCTTTGAGCGACGGCGTCGGGGCTATTCGGATCGTGGCGATCGATGTGCAGCTTCACGACGCCATGGTTGGCAAGAGCAAGGTCTCTGGCGAGATCAGGGTCAATCAAGCCACCGCGCAGTAGGCGTCATGGCTGTGCCGCCTTGACCACCAGTTTCCACGCCCGCTCGTCCCTGAACCAGTCCCTTGCCACGGCCTGGATGTCGGCGATGGTAAGGGCCTCATAGTCGGGAAAAGTGGTGCGGATCAGGGCCAGGCGGCGGGGATCGGACAGGGCGCCGGTGAGGTTGGCGATCCAGTATTCATTGGTCTGCTGGGATTTCTTCAGCGAGGCGACGTGCGGATTGCGGGCGCGCTCGAGTTCGTCGGCGGTGACGCCTTTGCCGCCCATATCCCGGGCGATGGCGGAGACCGTGTCGAAGAAACCGGGGATCAGTGGCGGGGGCATTTCGACCAGGTTGAGGGTATAACCATAGCCAGGGAAAGCCTGGGAGAGATCGACCCGGGTTTCGGGACTGTAGGTGGCTCCCTGGGCCACGCGCACCTTATCCAGCAGGCGGTCGCCGAGGATGTCGCCGGCCAGCATCAGGGCACGGGCGCGCTTCATGTCGGCGAAGAAGTCGGGGGCCGGCCACGCCACAACAGCGATGGCCTGATCGGGGCGGCCGGTATCGACGCGGGTCAATGGCGCCGGTGTCGGGTCGGGGAAGCGGACGTGGAGCGCGACGGAGGGCGGAGGCGGCCGAGACGGACGGGGCGGCAGTGCGCCAAAGGTGGCCGCGGCCAGGGCGACGGCGCGATCGACCGATACGTCGCCGATGATGGTGACATCCACTTGGCCGGTGGCCAGGGGTCCAGCCAACAGGGCCTTCAGGTCCTCGGGTTTCGCCGCCTCCAGAGCCGCTCTGGTGGGGAACGCGAAGCGCGGGTCATTCCGGGTCAGAAGGCCGCCGGCGTCGCGGCCGAACACGCCGTCGGGCGTGGCCTCCATCTGGGGCAAGGCGGCGAGCAGGCCCGAACGGGCACGCTCGAAGGCCTCGGGCCGGAAGCCGGGGTCGGCCAGATAGGCGGCGATCACCTGCAGCTGGGTGGCCAGGTCGTCCGGCCGCGTGGCGCCCTTGAACTCGAAGGCCTTGTTGCCGATCGAGAAGCCGACGCTTTGCACCTTGCCGGCCAGGGCCCGCTCGCTGTCCTCAAAACTCAACTTGCCGAAGCCGCCGCCGATCAGAGACCCGGCCGCCCAGGCGGGGGTCGGATGGTCGGTGGGCAGGTCGAGACGCCCGCCGCCGACCTCCACCGACACCAGCACCTGATCCTTGCGCAGGTCGGTGGGTTTGATCAGCAGGCGCATGCCGTTGGCGAAGCGAACGGTAGTCAACCCAAGGTCGCCGATGGTGGCGCGATCGACCACGGCGCCCGGCGGGCCGAAGTGGTCATAGGGCCAGACCACCCCCGCCTGCGCCGCCAGCGCGGTCAGGGGTTCGGCCGCCGCCTTGGCGAACTGGGCGGCCAGCTCGGTTTCGCCGC
>JAYVYH010000090.1:0-7692 GCA_043784385.1 Caulobacteraceae bacterium
ATCGGCTTGGCCGACTACGGACGTCCCGGGAACTATTTCCAACGGCAGATGGATCGCTGGACCAAGCAATACCGCGGGGCCGAGTCCGAGCTGATCCCCGAGATGGAGCATCTGATCAAGGCGCTTCCCGACCTGCTGCCAACCAGCGACGACGTGAGCATCGCCCATGGCGACTACCGGCTGGAAAACGTCATGTTCCACCCAACCGAGCCCCGGATCATCGCGGTGCTCGACTGGGAACTATCGACCCTCGGTCACCCACTGGCCGATATCGCCTATGTTTGCATCCTGCACCACTCGCGCTCAGAAAGCTGGGGCACCCTGGACGGCGTCGATCTGAAGGCGGCGGGCATCCCCAGCGAGGAAGAGGTGGTCGCCGCCTATTGCCGCCGCACCGGCCGTGCCGGCATCGAGGGCTTCAACGCCCTGCTGGCGTTCTCGATGTTCCGTCTGGCGTCGATCGGCCAGGGCGTGTTCAAACGCAACCTGACGGGTATCGGCACCGGCGTCGCCTCGACCGACAACTCCAACACCCGACAGCTGGCCGCCACCGCCTGCGCGGTGCTGGATCGGTGAGGCGGCCGGCGGCCTCATGGGGTGTGGCGCTCGCGGCGCTACTTCTCGCTACCGCCTCTAACGCCTGCGATCTCCATGCGTCCGACGCCACCAAGGCCGGGTCCGGCTGCGCCCAGGCGTGGATGGACCGCAATCTGCGGATGAACGACATCCTTACCGTGGGGACCCACAACAGCTACAAACAGGCGATCTCGTCGCCGATCATGGCCCTGCTCAAGGCCGCCGCGCCAAAAGTCGCCCTGGGTCTCGACTACCATCATCCGCCCCTGACCGAACAGTTGGACGATGGCGCGCGCGCGCTGGAACTCGACCTGGCTTATGACCCGGCCGGAGGCCGCTTCGCCCATCCCGCCGCGATGAAAATGACCGGCCAGCCCGTGCCGGACGACTATGTGGCGGCCATGTCGAGGCTGGGCTTGAAGGTCCTGCACGTCCAGGACATCGACTTCCGCTCCTCGTGTCTAGCCTTCGTCGATTGCCTGAGGATCATCCGTACCTGGAGCCTCGCCCATCCGCGCCACACGCCGATCCTGATCACCATGAACACCAACGATGAAAAAGCGCACTTTCCGGGCGGAACCGATGAACTGGCTTTCGATGAGAAGGCCTATGACGCGGTCGATGCCGAGATAGCCTCGGTTTTCCCGCGCGAGGCCCTGATCACCCCGGATCAGGTTCGGGGCCGCTACACCACCCTGCGCGACGCGGTGCTGAAGCACGGCTGGCCGAGCCTGGGTGCGGCGCGGGGCAAGGTGCTGTTCGCCGTCGACGAAGAGGCGCCGCACATTGCCGCCTATCGCGGCGCTCGCCGGTCGCTGGAGGGTCGGTTGATGTTCGTCAACACCGATGAAGCCTCGCCGGCTGGCGGCTATGTCACCTTGAACGAGATGGCCGATGGCCCGCGCATCGCCGCCGCCGTGAAGGCCGGCTACATCGTCCGCACCCGTGCCGACGCCGATACAGTGGAGGCCCGCGCCAACGACACCGTCCGCCGTGACGCCGCCCTCGCCTCGGGCGCGCAATATGTGTCCACCGACTATCGCCATCCCGAAACCCGGTTTTCTACCTACCAGGCCAGGCTGCCGGGCGGCGCGATCACGGTCTGCAACCCGTTGAGGGCGCCGGAGCGGTGCGCCGGGATGACGATCGAGCCATGAAACTAATGAAGATTGGGAGACCAACGGCATGAGCCAATCCAATGGACGAGTGGCGGGCAAGGTGGCTTTGGTCACCGGCGGGGCCTCGGGCCTGGGCGCGGAATCGGCCCGGCGCCTGGCTCGCGAGGGCGCGGCGGTGCTGCTGACCGACCTGGCGGTCGAGGCTGGTGAAGCCGTCGCCAGGGCTATCGCCGATGCCGGTGGTCGCGCCGCTTTCCTGGCTCAGGACGTCACCGACGAGGGCGATTGGGAACGCGTCGTGGCCGGGGCGGTGGAGCGGTTCGGTAAGCTCGATGTGCTGGTCAACAACGCCGGGGTCTCCGGTGGGCCGTTCGAGCTGATGACCCACTCGCTGGAAGACTGGCGCCGTGTTCTGTCGATCAATCTGGATGGCGTCTTCCTGGGCCTGCGCCATGCTGGTCCGGCCATCGCCGCGGCCGGCGGCGGGTCGGTGATCAACCTGTCCTCGATCCTGGGCAAGGTGGCCATGCCCGGCGCGGCCGCCTACTGCGCTTCGAAGGGTGGCGTCCTGATGCTGACCAAGGCCGCGGCGCTGGAATGGGCGCCGCATCACATCCGGGTCAATTCGATCCACCCTGGTTTCATCGATACGCCGATGGTCTCTGGGGCGCTGCACAGGTCGGAGAACGGAAACGAGATGCGCGAGATGATTATCTCCCGCCATGCATTGGGCCGTCTGGGTGAGCCGCGCGAGATCGCCGACGCGGTGGTATTTCTGGCCTCCGACGAGTCAAGTTTCATGACCGGCTCGGAGCTGGTGGTCGATGGCGGCTACACCGCCCAATAGGGCGTCTCGCTCAGGGTTTCGTCGCGCCGTCCAGTTCGGCGAGAGTGGCCGAGGACGGACCCTCGGTCATGCGGAGCTTCGCGCCAACCGCCTCGGCGGCCCGCATCACCCGCAGCAGGTTGCGTCCAGCCAACTTGGCCAGATCCTCGTCGCTCCAGCCGCGCCCCGCCAGTTCCTCCAGCAGGGCGGGGAACTTGTCCACGGCGTCGAGGCCGCGGGTGGTCACCTCGATGCCATCGAAGTCCGAACCCAGGCCGACGCAGTCCACCCCGGCGATCGCGCGGATATGGTCGATGTGGTCGGCCACCATCGACAGCGTCGCCTCCGGCGCCGGATGGGCGGCCACCCACGCCGCCAGGGCGGCCTTGGCCCGCTCGGGCTGGCCGATATAGAGACCACCATAGGGAGGCGCGCCATATCGGGCTCGCTCGGCGGCGCGATCCGCTTCCCACGTCGCCCGCGCCTGGGACACATAGGCCGGATAGAAATTGGCCATCACCACCCCGTGGTTTTTGGCCACCAGGCGCAGAACGTCGTCGGGGACGTCACGGGGATGATCGACCAGGGCCCGGGCGCCGGAGTGCGAGAAGATTACCGGGGCCTGGGTCGTCTCCAGCGCCGCGTTCATGGTCACCGGAGAGACGTGGCTGAGGTCGACCAGCATGCCCAGGCGGTTCATCTCGTGCACCACGGCACGGCCGAATGGCGTCAGGCCGTGGTGGGCCGGATCGTCGGTGGCCGAGTCGGCCCAGGGCGTGTTGGCTGTGTGCGTCAGGGTCATGTAGCGCGCCCAGCGTATACATGGCGCGCAGCGCGGCCATCGAGCTGTCGATCTGATGGCCACCCTCGACGCCGATCAGCGACGCCACGTGGCCAGCCTTGTGGGCGCGTTCGATATCGTCGGCGGTGTAGGCCATCTCCAGATCGGCCGGATAGGCTTGGACCATGGTCTTCACCAGATCGATCTGCTCCAGGGTCATCTTCACCGCCGCCGGACCGGTCACCGTCACCGGAATCCACACCGACCAGAACTGGCCGCCGACATGACCGGCTCGCAGGCGCGGGATGTCGGTCATCAAAGGCGCGGCGCCGGGGTCGGAGGTCGGCAGCTTCGATGTATCCGCGCCCAGGTCGATTGCCGCGACCTTGCCGGCGAACCGCGTCCGGATTTCCCAGGGCAGATCGTTGTGACCGTCTATAAGCGGACTACCGGCCAGAACCCCCTCCACCCGGGCCTTGAGTTCCAAGGGCGATGTGGGCGCTGACCAGGCGGTACCTTGGATCAGGCCGCCAGCCGCGATCACCGCGATCAGGCGGAGGCTACGCCAAACCGCGGCGCCTGGACTCCTCATGGTTTCGGAACCTGTGACGATCATGGCTCACAGCACCCCCGTGCCACGCCTTCGCGGCGGGGATCGGCGCCGCCTTCCAACCCGTCGGCGCGGGCGATCACGCCGTGCAGGCCGGAGTCTTCGACCCCGTAGCCGCTGTGCAGAACCACGCCTTTCGCGGCCAGGCCCTCAACCACACCCGGGGCGAACTTCGCGGGTTCGGAAATATAGCTTTCGCCCAGAGCGACCAGATTGGGCAGGGCCACCGCCTCCTGCATGGATAGTTTCCAGTCGAGCACCCCGACGATGACCTTGAGGACGAATGACGGGATCGCCAGGCCGCCGGGCGAGCCGATGGCGGCGACGAACTTACCCTGCTTGTCCAGGATGATGGCCGGCGACATCGACGATCTCGGGCGCTTGCCCGGACCGACCGCGTTGGCGGCGGGGGTTCCGTCCTTGTTGGCCGGGTCGAAGGAAAAGTCGGTCAGCTGATTATTCAGGAAAAACCCGTCCACCATCCGGCCGTCGCCGAACAGGCTCTCGATGGTGGTGGTCATGGCCACCACGTTGCCCCAGCGGTCGACCACAACGAACGAAGAGGTCCCGCCGGGTTCCTTGGTGGCGTCGGGTCCGAATTTTGGAGCCCCGGCCGGGTGGCCAGGCTCCGGCGCTGGCCCCGCGTGGTCGCCGATCAGCCTAGCGCGATTGGCTAGATAGGCCCTGTCGAGCAGACCCTCCACCGGCGTTTTCACGAAGGCCGGGTCGGCGACATAACGCAGATCATCCGCATACATCAGCCGCTCGGCCTGGGCCAGTTCGTACCAGCCCACCGGGTTGGCCGGGCCTCTGCTGGCGATATCGGTGTTTTCGAGAACGCCCAGGCCGATCAGGGTGGCCATACCGCCAGCGGGGGGTGGGGGAACGCAGACCGTCCAGACACGGTAAGGCCGGCAAAGCGCCTCGCTTCGATGGGGCTGGTAGGCCGCCAGATCGGCCAGCGTCATGGTTCCGGGTGTTGGTTCCTGGCTGAGCCGCGCAACGATGTCGCTGGCGATCTTGCCCTTCAGCAGCGCGTCGGAACCTTCGGCCGCGATCTTGCGCAGGGTGGCCGCATAGGCGGGGCTCTTGATGTGGTCGCCGACCTTCAGGGGCGATCCGTCGGGCTCCTTGAAGTAGGCGAGCACGTCGGGCGCCTTATTCTGTGGCGCGGGGCTGGTCAGGACATGGATCATTCTGGGACCGACCAGGAAGCCGTCCTCCGCCAGCTTTTCGGTGTCGTCGAACAGCGACGACCAGGCCAGCTTGCCGTGGTCCCGTTGAGCCAGATGCAGCATGGCGATCGCGCCCGGCGCGCCAGCCGACCGGCCCGACAGCACCGCCTCGGCATAGCTCATCGGCTTTCCGTCGGCATGCAGGAACATCGCCTTGGTCGCCCCGGCCGGAGCGGTCTCCCGCCCGTCATAGGCGGTGACCTTGCGGGTCCTGGGGTCGTACCAGGTCAGAAACGCCCCGCCGCCCAGGCCGGAACTCTGCGGCTCGACCAGACCAAGGGTGACCTGCACGGCCACGGCGGCATCCAGCGCCGAGCCGCCTCGGCGCAAAACCGCCAACCCCGCCTCGACCGCCGCGGGATTGGCGGCTGCCACCATGGCCTTCGGGCGCGCCGGAGCCGTGGCGTCGGCCCTGGCGGCGCCGCCAAGCGCGAGGCAGAGGGCGAGCGAGACAACGAGCCGCATCACGACCCCCCTGATTGAAAACGGCGCGAACCTGACCGGCGCACCCTAAAGACCTTTGCTTCGCCCGTGAACCTCGGCAAGGATCCGGTGAGATCGGCTGGCGCCGCAAATCGAGGCGACGCGTCGGGCCTTTTCGCAAGCGCGCCCGAAATTGGAGCGCTCGCGGCGCGCATCCAGAGCTGCAACCCCGGCGTGCGCCTCGATAGGCATGGCCTGACCACTGATCTGTGGCGCGAACACCGCCTGACCATCCTGATGGTGACCCACGATATCAAGGAAGCCTTCAAGCTGGGCGGCCGTGTTCTGGCCTTCGACAAGCGCCGCCACGATCCCCACGCCCCGCACCGTTACGGTTCGACGGCGGTGTATGATTTTCCGCTTGAGAACAAGGCGCGGGCCTGAAGGGTCTCAATCCGCCGCGCCCAGGGCCTCCACGCCGCCCGTGCCGAGCAGCCAACCCTTGGACACCTGCCTCAGCCGGAAGTGGTAATAGATCAGCGCCGCCAGGAACAGGCTGACCAGCAGGATGACGCTGGGCCGTCCCGCCGCCGGGTCCAGCCAGTCGGAAATCAGCGCCATGACCGTCACCGCGATGCCGAACACCGGCATCAGCGGATGCAGGGGCGCGCGAAAGAAGGCGCCCGTGGTTCCGCGCCTGCGGCCCAGCACGATGGCGATTGAGATCAGCAGATAATCGGCGACATTGCCGGAGATCAGGATCAGCAGGGCCTTCTCGCCGATCAGCGACATCAGGGTGGACAGCCCGGCCAGCAGCAAGGTCGCCACCAGCGGCGAGTGCAGCTTGGGGTGCAGATAAGCCAGCGCCCGGCTGACCGGCTTGGGCCAGATGCCGTCGCGGCCGGTGGCGTAGAGATAGCGGCTATAGGCGATCATACAGGCCACCAGGCTGTTGAAGATGGCCGCCGCCACCCCCGCGCTGACAACCGTGGCGATCACCGGGCCGCCCGCCTGTCTGAGAAACGCCGCCATGGGCGCCTCAGAGGCAAGCAGCGGGCGGACATCGCCGGCGCTGAGCAGCATCAGGATCACCGGCCCGGCGATGGTGACGCTGGCGATCACCCCCGTCCAGGCCACGAGGCGGCCGATCTTGCGCTGCGCGTCGTGCATCTCCTCGGCGAAATACATCCCCCAGCTGGCGCCGCCGCAGGCCCACATGCCCGACACTGTGGCGAGGCCCAGGGTCACGAAGGGGACCGCCTTGAGAACCCCGTGATCGAGCATTACCGGATGGGCGAGCACGTCGCCCAGCGAGCGGACGGGGTGAAGGATCGCGACGACTGTCAGAATGGTCAGGGCCGTGGCTTCTACGGCCAGGAAAATCCCCGTGACGATGGCGCCGAAACGGATGTTCAATACGGCGATCGCGGTGGCGGCCGCCATGCCGCCGAAGGCGATCGGCATCAGTGGCAGACTTGGAATCAGGACGCGCACATAGTCCGCCATGCCCAGGGCCGCGAAGGCGGTCTGGGCGAACACGATCGGCGCCAGCAGGACGATATAAGGAAAGGCCAGCAGCGGTCCGAGCAGCGCCCCCAGACTGGGATAGACCCCGCCTGCGCCCGGGAAGGCCGCCCCAACTTCGGCGTAGAGTAAACCCAACAGGGCCGCAGCGATCCCGCCCAACAGAAACGCCACCGCCGCTCCGGTCCCCGCCAGCTGCAGCACCGCGTCGCCGCCGATATAGACCGAGAAGGCCGGAGACAGGGCCGAGAACGCCAGCAGGAGCACACCCAGCGGGCTGAGCACACGCTTGAGCGTTGGCGGCGTACCTTCAGGATCCTGCATTAAGCTTTGGCGCTTTCGATATTCGCCCTCCGCCCGCACCGGGCGAGGGCTTCAAGCGCCCAGACTGCTGATGGCGAGGCGGCGGTGTCAACAAGCTCTAGGAGCGCCGTGAGTTGATCACATCCGCTGCCCACCAATGGGCGGAAAGCCAGTGTGCGATAGGGGATCGTCGCGTAACCTAGGTTGTGTTGACGAATTGGATTCCCAAATCACGTGATCGCTGATTCAAGGCTGCTCTTTGAGGAGAGCAGCTTTGGTTCGCGGCCTGATGTCGG
>JAYVYH010000091.1:0-11733 GCA_043784385.1 Caulobacteraceae bacterium
GGGGGCGGGCGAAAAATTCCTCGCGGCCGTTCACACATAGACCGCTCGCTCGACGGCCTCGAAGGTTGCCAGGACGCCGGGATCACCGAACGGAAACAATTGCGCCAGGACAATTCCGGCCGCCCCCGCTTCCGGGTCGGCCCAGTAATAGCAATTGGCCAGTCCCGCCCAGGCCAGGCTTCCGGCCGAGCGGCCCTCGGGCACGGGATCGCTGTTGAGCAGTCCCGACAGACCCCAGCGTTTGGTCACGCCCGGGAGCGGCTCGAAGTCCCGGCTAAGGGTCGGCTGAGTGGTTTTCAGCGCCCCGGCGCCCAGGTCGCCTACTTGATTGGCCATCATCATGGCGAAGGTCTCGGGCTTCAGCAGCGGCGCTCCGCCCGCAACCATGGCGCCCAGGAACTTCAGATAGTCGGCGGCCGTGGAATACAGCCCACCCCCGCCCATCATGAAGTGCGGTTCGCCCGGCATACCGAAGGGGATCGCGACGAAGCTGCCATCCGGCAGTTTCTGGTGGACCGTGGCCCGCCGCGATTGCTGGTCGGCGTTGGGAAAGAAGGTGGTTTCGGCCATACCCAGCGGCGCGAAGATGTGCTCGGCGAAATAGGAGTCCAGGGTCTGGCCGCTTGCCGCCTCCACCAGGCGGCCGGCCCAGTCGATGCCGATGCCATAGAGCCAGCCGGCGCCTGGTTCGAACATCAGGGGGATGTCCGGATCCGTTAGCCCCATCAACCTTTCGCCGGTGACGGAAAGGTATTTCGCAAGATCCTCGCAGGCGAAATCATAGCCGAGGCCCGATGTGTGGGTAAGGAGCCGGTGAAGAGTGATCGGCGCCGTCGCCGGGCGAAGGATCGGTTTCCCCGCGTCGTTGAAACCGGTCAGGACCCGCGGCGCGGCCAGAGTGGGCAGGATATCGCCGACCGGGGCGTCGAGGGAAAGCACGCCGCGCTCGACCAGCTGCAACGCCGCGACGCTGGTGATCGCCTTGGTGCAGGAGGCGATCCAGAACAGGGTGTCGTCCGTGACGGGAGATGGATCGCCGACGCTCCGCGCGCCGGCGGTGGCGGTGAGGCGCGCACCATCCCGGGTGAGCACCGCCGCCGAAAAGCCCGGCGCGCGTCCGGCGGCGACGCCTTGTTCGAGAATTGATTTCAGATCGATCATGGTCCTCTTCCCAAACTCCGCGCCTGTCGCCTTCGCTGGCGACGGGTCTCAGCCGATCTCAAGCGCTGCGTCGCGCGCGTCCAGAGCCGCGCGAATTTCCCCCTGCCGCTTGGCGTCGAGTCGCCAGCCGATCATGCATATACCGCCCAGCATCACGAAACCGATCGGTCCGGCGATAAAGGCGACAGTGAGGTTGTGGATCGCCGCCGGGCTGTTCACCGCGTGTTCGGCCGGGTTGTAGCCGAGCCGCGCGAGTAGCGGGAAAGTCAGGCCGATAGAGAAGGCGGCGGCGATCTTCGAGGCCAGGGCGTTGACAGCGTAGAGCAGACTGATGCGCTCCTTGCCCTGGTTCAGCCGAACTTCATCGCCGACATCGGCCAGCATGGCCTGGATCATCAGACCGAAGCCCGACGCCATGGCCCCGGCCCAGATCATGGTTGGCAAGGCGGCGAGAAGATTGCCCTTGGGTGTCACGAATATAGAGAACAGGCCGAGCGAAAAGGCCGTGGTCGTCACCATCAAGGTTCGATGTTTGCCGATCCGTCGGGCCAGGGCCGCGGTGCCAAGCGCGCCGGGTATGCCCGCCAGTATGTAGACCGCCAGGAGGACCGACGCCTCTTGCACCGTGAAGCGCCAGGCGTCGGTGAAGAAGAACAGATAGAGCGCGCTCATCCAACCGGGTCCCAGGGTGAGGGCCATCTGGGCGAGGAACAGCCGAAGCAGATCCGGTTTCAAAAGCACCTGGACATAGTCGGCGATGATGAATTTCGGGCCGCCGGTATCTTTGACCGTGCGCTCGGGCGTGCGCCAGGCGGCGAGACCGACCGTGACTGGGATCAATCCGACCAGAAACCAGCCCATCGCCTGTACGCTCTGAGCGTTGGAGCGGCCGAACGATTGACCCAGAATTGGGATCAGCAGGACCATCAGCGCGCCGCCGACGCCGACGGCCGTGATCAGGCCGAATAGGCGCGAGCGGTCGTGGTATTGGGTCGTCAAGGTCGCCCCCCAGGCCGACATCGACAGATAGATGATCGAGTTTCCCAGATACATTACCAGCAGCCAGGTGATCAGATAGGCGGCGGCGAAACCCTGCGGCGCCATGAACAACTTGTAGAGCGCCAGCATCAGGATGGGCGCCCCGACAATCATCCAGAAACGGTAACGGCCGATCCGAGTGCGGGTGCGGTCCATGAATACGGCGAGCAATACATCAATGGGTATGTCCAGCAGCCGCACCCCCATCCACACACTCCCGACCATGGCCATGCCAACGCCCAGATGGCCGGCGAAGTAGGGGGGCAGATAGACGAAAACGGCGATGCTCAGGGCCGCGATAGGCAGATTGGCCAGCGAGAAGGTAAGGCAACGCGCAAGTGACAAGGTAGTGGGCGGCGCGGTTAGCGGCTGTTGATTCAAGGCGTGAAGTTCCCTTTGGCGCGGGCGGACCGGACGCTGGGATCGACTGTCGTCAACCTTCGCGCCCGTGACAAGTGAACATACCGACAGGGTATGGGAGGCTGAAAGGGCGCGTGGCGCAGATTGGCTATGCGGTTGCGTATGACGTCGCGCGGCATGCCAATTTCGAGCTGAAAACTGTGCTGGCCCCACGGGGGGTTTTCTGGGAGTAACAGCAACCTGGACGCAGGATGGGCGGCTGGCCTCAAGAGGATCATGGATGGCCGAATTCTCGATTCGGGCCGCGGCCCTGACGGGGTTCCGCGTGGTGCGGGAGCACCCCGCGGCTTTGGGGGTATGGGTAGTGTTCATGGTGTCGGTGTCGCTGTTGTTGAGCGTCACGGCCGTGGGTATGGCCGGACCCCAACTTGGTGACCTAGTGGCGCTGGGAGCCAATCCGACCAAGGATCCGGCATTGGTTCTGGCCACCTTCGGCCGCCTCGGACCTGTCTGCGCCGTGCTTTTGGCGGCCACGCTGGTTTCGAACGCTTTTTTCGGCGCGGCGATGAACCGGGCCGTCTTCAATCCATCCGACCGACATGGGGGGTTTTTGCGCGCGGGCGCCGACGAACTGCGTCAGCTTGGCCTGGGCTTGTTGACCTTTGTGGTATTCGCCGCTGTTTATGTCGGCCTTGCCTTCGTGTTTGGCCTCGTTCTGGGCTTTGTCGCCGTGGCCGCGAATCCGGCCGCGCCTGTGGCTATGGGTGTCGGCGTCGTCGGTGTATTGGGTGGAATGTCGTTTCTGTGGGTGCGGCTGTCACTGGCGTCGGCCCTTACCTTCGAGGGCGGGCGGATCGATCTGTTTGGCTCCTGGGCCCTGACGCGGGGACGGTTCTGGCCGCTATGCGCGACCTACGGGCTGGTTCTGGTGCTGATCGTGATGGTTGAACTTCTGAGCTCGCTGTTCATCGGGGCCGTTAGCGCTCTGCTTGGTGGTAGCGATCCTGGTGGTTCAGTCGCCCAGGCCGACCTGGTGTCTCTGTCTAGCTATCTCACGCCACTGCGGTTCGTGCAGATCATGTTGTCGGGCTGTGTATCGGCGCTCGTTCTGCCGGTTTTGCTGACACCCCCGGCGGCGATCTACCGAGGCCTCGCGCCGTCGGGTCTCGCCACCACTTTCGCCTGATCCCAGGACGGCCCCACCATGAGCGACATCGCCCTGCCCCTGGAGTTCGCGGCTGGACCCGAATTCCCGCCGATCACCAAGCGACAGGTCGCCGCCGCCGTGGCCGGTAACGCTCTGGAATTCTACGATTTCACCGTCTACGCCACCTTCGCCTCGCAGATCGCCCACAACTTTTTCCCTAGCAAGACCCCGTTTCTCAGCCTGATCCTGACCCTGGCGACGTTCGGTGTCGGGTTCCTGCTGCGGCCCATCGGGGCCGTGGTGATCGGACGCTGGGCTGACAAACACGGCCGTCGCCCGGCGATGATGTTTAGTTTCGCGCTCATGGGGGTTTCGATCCTCGGCCTAGCCCTGACCCCCTCTTATGCCACCATCGGTCCGGCCGCGCCGATCCTGGTTTTGTTTTGGCGGCTCTGCCAGGGCTTCGCCCTGGGGGGCGAGGTGGGTCCCACGACCGCTTTTCTGGTGGAGGCGGCGCCGCCGGCCAAACGTGGACTCTATGGCGCCTGGCAGGGCGGCAGCCAGAACCTGGCCAATATCACCGGGGGTTTGGTGGGGGTCACCCTAGCGGCCACGGCCGGGGCCGAGAGCCTTGACCTGTGGGGCTGGCGGGTGGCGTTTTTGCTGGGAACGGTGGTGCTGCCGTTCGGCCTGATGCTGCGGCGCAACCTGCCCGAGACGCTGCATCGCCCCGAAGCCCACAGCCACGTCCATCCCGATTCCGCCACCCTGCTGGCCAGCGCCCCGGTGCTGCTGCGAGGCATGGCGCTGATCGCCGCCTCCACGGTCTCGACCTATGTTTTCGCCTACATGACAACCTATGCCTTCAAGACCCTCCACATGCCCGCCGACGTTTCGCTTGGGGCGACCGTCACCAGCGGGACTTGCGGTCTGGTCGGCGGCCTGATCGGTGGGGTTCTCTCCGACCGCCTCGGGCGGCGGGCGCTGATGATCTGGCCTCGGGTGGTGTTTCTGCTGGTCACCTGGCCGGCATTCGTTCTGCTGGTCCGCAATCATGACGCCGTCACCCTGCTCGGGGCCACTGCGGTGATCACCTTCACCAGTGCGCTCAGCACCGCGGCCGTGTTCGTCTCGATCAGTGAATCCCTTCGCAAGGAGGTCCGGGTGCTTGGCATGGGCGCGGTCTACGCCACGGCGGTGGCCGTGTTCGGCGGCAGCACCCAGCCGATCATCGCGTCGCTGATCGAATTCACCGGCGATCCCCTTTCGCCGGCCTGGTACATGATGGGCTTCACGGCCATCGGCCTGGTGGCCTCGGTGCTGACGCGAGAGACCGCGTACCGCCGGATCTCGGCCGGATAGCGGAGGGCGACCCATGCACATGAACAGCGCGGATAGCTTCAGCGGCGACTATGCGTTGGCGCGCGGGAAATTCCGTATCGCGGCGACGGCCGCAGGCGCCACCCTTGCATCGGTCACCCATCCCGAGCGGGGCCGCGACGGCGAGGCGCTTGCCACGGATGTCGCCTGGATCGGCCCTAGAGACGCGGACAAGGTTCTGGTCACGCTTTCCGGCACCCATGGGGTGGAGGGCTTTTGCGGTTCCGGTGCGCAAGTGGATTGGCTGAACCGCGGCGAAGCGTCACGTCTGCCGTCCGGTCTAAGCGTCCTGATCATTCACGCCATCAACCCCTATGGGTTCTCGTGGCTGCGGCGGGTGACGCACGAGAACGTGGACCTCAACCGCAACTGGGTGGATTTTTCAGCGCCTCTTCCCCGTAACCCCGGCTATGACACCCTATGCGACGCGGCGGTTCCACAGACATGGACCGAGGACTCACAGGCGGCCAGCGCCCGCGTTCTTGGAGGTTACTTGGGCGAGAATGGTCCGGCGGCGCTTCAGCAGGCCCTCAGCGGCGGCCAGTATCGCCATCCGGCCGGCATCTTCTATGGCGGTTCGGCGCCGACCTGGTCGCGCCTGACCCAGACGGCGATCTTCGCCGAATACCTCGGCCAGGCGGCCAAGGTGGGCGTGATCGACTATCACACCGGGCTGGGACCCTGGGGTTATGGCGAGCAGATCATCACCGACCATCCGGGCAGCGCCGCCTTCGCGCGCGCCCGGACCTGGTACGGCGCGGCGGTCACCTCGCCGTCGGCGGGAACCTCGACCTCTGCGCCGATTACCGGCGATGGCCTTGAGGCCGCGCCGCGCCTGCTCCCTCACGCGCAGGTCACGGGCATGGCTATCGAGGTGGGAACCCTGCCGTTGAACGATGTGCTGCTGGCTTTGCGCGCCGATGCCTGGCTGCACGCTCATGGTGATCCCGATTCGCCCCAGGGCCGGGCGATCAAGACCCGGATACGCGCCGCCTTCCTTGGCGACGCCGATGACTGGAAAGGCATGGTGGCCGGTCAGTCCCTTCTGGCGACGCGCCAGGCGATCGCCGGCCTGACGGCGTAGGTGTGTTTCGAGACTTCGGCGTTTCGGGGCGGGCGGCGTCAGATCGCCGTAGCGACCTGTTCGGCGATCATCAGCGCGCACCAGGGACCGTCCTTCGGCATGCCGCTAGCCAGAGTCCAGGCGGCCGAAAGACCGGCGTAGGCCAGGATCCATCGGCGCAGACGTGCGGGGTCGAGGTCAACCGCCTCGGCGACGAGGTTCAATCTTCTCTCAAGCTGGCGCGGCTCGATCGCCGCCGGCCATGGGTTGCAGAACAGGTTGGCGTAGTCGAAACCCCGCTCGCCGATCAGCCCCTTGGGATCAATCGCCAGCTAATCTCGCGGCCCGAAATCCAGAACATTGTCGTGATGCAGGTCGCCGTGCAGGACGGCCTGCTCTTCGGGCGTTTCCAGGAGAACGCGCACCGCCTCTGCTGACTTTGCCAGCACGCCGCCATGGATTCTCGCCGCCGGCTCCAGAGCGCAGCGGTCAAGCCACCGGGCCGGCGCCGGCGTCCTCGTCACTGGGTCTAATCGGGTTTGATCGGAGGCGGCGGAGGCGCCTGTTCGGGAACAACCTTCGGCAGGTCGAGGGTTGGCAAGACCACGGCCTGTTGGGCGGAATACTGAGGCTGGCGGAAGCCGGTCTGGGTTGTCGCCGACCTGTCGAACCGCATCAGGATGTCGTGACGATTGCCGTAGGACGGCCAACCCGGCGCTCCTGGGCAGTCAGGCACGCCATTTCTGGCGAACGTGACCCAGCACCCGTGGATCTGAGCCGTCACAGCCAGATCGCCGGCGGTGGGCTTTATCCCTTGACCCAGGGCGCCGAGGTGATCCCAGCTGGCGAACACAAAGGGAATTTCGGACGCGTGGCCCGCGCCGGGGATGTGGTCTCTCTGGGCGTCGACCACATAGGAGAAATGATAGAGCCAGGACGGACCATCGACGGCCTGACCGGCGATCCATCGCGCCGGAGCGCCCATCACCGAGTCGGTGAACATCGCCCGGGCCTTGGAAAGGTCGTCCGGCAGCTCGGCGTAGGCGGCTTTCAAGGATGCGGGGGCCATGGCCAGGGCCGCAGCCGGGGGAATCTTAAGGGTGTTGAGCAACGAGGCCTCGAAACTGTTCGAGCCGATGATCAGCGGCACATGGGCGAAGCGACCCTCGGCGAAAGCCTGGGCGATGGACTGCCGGAGCAGCCGCCCGTCGATGCTGGGCCCGGCCTCATAGGACGGTAGGGCGCTGAAGGCTTCGGCCGGCAGAGCGCGGAGTTGCTCCAAAGTCGCGTTCGGCGGCGCGCCCGCCTTGACGGCCAGGGCTTCGCCCTGGGCTTCCCGCTTGGCCAGGGGCGCCGGCGGCGACCAGCCGCCGCCGGATTCCACGATCGCCTTGGCGAACAATCCTTCTGCGGCCGGCGCCGTCATCAAGGTCAGCGTATCCTGGCCGCCGGCCGACTCGCCGAACAGGGTCACGTTCGCCGGATCGCCTCCGAACGCGGCGATATTCCGCTTCACCCATTTCAAGGCCGCGATCTGATCCATGATCCCGTAGTTGATCAGGGGTTCGTCAGGCTTAGCGGCGCCCGTGATCGCGCGGTGAGCGAAGAAACCCAGCGCGCCAAGACGATAGTTTAGCGTGACCAGAACGATACCGTCCCGCGCGAACGCCGATCCGTCGTAGGCGCCGAGCGATCCCGCGCCCGTGGTGTTGCCGCCGCCATGCAGCCAGACCATCACCGGGGCTTTGCCGTCCGGCGCCTGGGTGGACTTCGGCACCCAGACATTGAGGAAAAGACAGTCTTCGCTGGCGGGGCCGACCGCGCCCCCGGCGTTCGGGGCGCCATTCGGGTTCAAGGCTTGCGGACATATCGGACCGAAAGCGTCGGCCTTGCGGGGCGTCGACCAATGGGACGGGTCCATCGGTGGAGCCCAGCGCAATGCGCCCACCGGCGCGGCGGCATAGGGAACACCCCTGAACGAGGCCACGCCGTCTACTGTCTGGCCAAGCACTACACCGCTGTCGATCTTCACCCCCGACGTGTCGGCCAGCGCCGCCGACACTGTTCCAATAAGCCCCGCGACCAGGAGGCTGGCGCTAGCGAGGTTTGCCCATGGCTGAATTTTCACGGAGGTCATCCCTGGTTCCCGCAATACCCGACGTCGCAAAAGACGAGACGGTAATTACGGTGACAATCATTGTGCTGACGGTGCGCTAAATTCCGTATTTGCATCGTGTTCGACCCGTTCATTTGACGTCCAATATCATATGGCCGCCTCGCGCGTTAGCGACGCCTCCAGATGTCGTTTCCTTGAGGACAGATAGGGTGTCAGAGCGCATCTATCGCGACATATAGGTCCGCAGGACATCCTCGATGATGCGCTCCAGCCGGCCCAAGGTGTTGCAGGTCTTGGCCACGGTGCAGAAACGGCCGTAGGCGTCCATCTTGGAGTCACCTTGGCCCCAGTAGGTCTCGGGTTCCGGGTTGAGCCAGATCACCGAACGGGCACGGTCGTTGATCGCGCGCATCAGGTCCAGGCGTGGATCGGCATAGTTCGAACGACCGTCGCCCAGGATGATCACCGTGGTCCGACGGTCGAGTCTTGATCCCTGGGCGTCCAGAAAATCGTCCAGCGAGCGGCCATAGTCGGTCGGCCTGAACCCCACCCTGGCCATCACCAGCGTGATGGCGTCGTCGACCTTTTCGTCGTCCAGCAGGTCGTTGACGTTCACCGCACGGTCGGAAAAGGCGTAGCCGTCCAGCCGTTCCACCACTTCGTTGAGGCTGTAGAGAAACAGCAGCAGGAACTGAGCCGCCGAAGCCACTGACCGCGAGACGTCGCACAGCACGGCGATCTTGGGTTTGTGCAGGGTCTCGGTCTTCCAGACCACCTCGAAGGGAATGCCGCCGTGGCCCATGCTGCGGCGGATGGTCTTGCGCACGTCCAGCTTGCCTTTGTGGGCCTGGTGGCGTTTGCGGGCGTAACGGGTGGCGAGGCGCTTGGCCATGCGGCGGACCAGGGCCTCCATGGCGCGGAAGTCTTCCGGTTCCACCGCCGTCAGCGACTGTTTGGCCAGCAGCGCGTCGCGCATGCGCCGGCCGCTCTCGCTGGCGTAGAGGCGCGACTGGCGCTCGACGAACGCGGCGGCCTGGACGAACAGCGCCGCGCGCCGTTCCGCCAGCCGTTCGGCCAGGGCCTCGTCGTGGGGGCCGCCGGCCGCGCGCAGGGCCTGGATCATGGCTTCGAGTTTGCGCAGGCCCATATCGTCCAGTATTCGGCGCGTCAGCAGGTTGCGCTGGCTGGTCAGGCGTATCTCGCCGGCGCCGACCCTGGCCCCCGAGGCTTCCATCGCCTGGGTCAGGGCGGCTTCGTCGCCGGCCAGCAGTTGGCCCACGAGGTCTGGCGACCCGGGTGGCGCCTCCAGCTCCCCAGGCCGCGATCGATCGCGCGACCGTTCCGAGGGCGCCCTCGCGAAGAAGGTGTCGAAACAACTGTCGAACCGGTCGACCTCTTCGGCCGTCTTGGCCAGGGTGACGCACAGCGCGTCCTTCAGCAGGGTCCGGTCGCCATAGCCGACCGCCGCCGCCGCCCTGTGGGCGTCGATGGCCTCGGCCGGAGAAACCCGCACGTCATGGGCGCGAAGCGCTCGCAGGAAGCTCTCCAGGGTGTGCTGCATCGGCTCCATGCCCGCCGCCCCGATCAGGCGCCGATACTGATCAATTCACCGATCCGCGGCTCGACGGCGACAATGTCCGCCTCGAATTTGAGAAGCACGTTCAGGGTCTCCCGGACCAGTTCCGCGTCCAGGGCGCCGGCGTGAAGCAGGATCAGGGCCCGCGCCCAATCCACGGTCTCGGAGATCGACGGCAGCTTGCGCAGATCCAGTGTGCGGAGCGACTGCACGAAGCGCACCAGTTCGGACCGGAGACTGGCCTCGATACCGGGAACGCGCGCGGCGACGATCTTCTCCTCCAGCCCCTGGTCGGGCAGTGGAATGTGCAGATGCAGACAGCGTCGCTTCAGGGCGTCGCCCAGGTCGCGCACGTTGTTGGATGTCAGGAACACCACCGGCGGCGTCGTCGCCTTGATCACCCCGATCTCGGGAATCGAGACCTGAAACGCCGACAGCATCTCCAGCAGCAACGCCTCGAAGGCCTCGTCGCTCTTGTCGATCTCGTCGATCAACAGCACCGCGCCGCCAGGCTCGCGCAACGCGTTGAGCAACGGGCGAGGCTCCAGAAATGGCTCCGAAAAGAACAGGTCGCCGGTGCCATGCAGCCGCTCCATGGCGGTGGCCATGTCGGGTGCGCCGGTCAGGGAGGCGCCCATGTGGTCCTTGAGGATCTGGGTATAGAGCAGCTGCTTACCGTATTTCCATTCATACAGCGCCTTGGACTCGTCCAGACCCTCGTAGCATTGCAGCCTGATCAGCGGCAGGCCCAGAAGCGCCGCCGCGCAAAGCGCCAGCTCGGTCTTGCCGACACCGGCCACGCCTTCCACCAGCACCGGTTTTTGCAGGTGAGTGGCCATGAACAGAGCCGTGGCGATCCGGCGCGAGGCGATATAGCCGACACTCGCCAGGCCCGCGATGATGGTCTCCACCGAAGCGAGCGCCGGATGGCCGTGACTTCCGGCGGGTAAGGGGTCGGTCAAGATTTCAACGGTCTTTCAAGTCAAATGACGGTGTCGCTGGTTGGGGCGATCTGTTTTCCAAATACGCGATAGGTTTTGTAAATCCGCGCGTTGAGGCCCTCGAGGATATGCCGCATCGGCTTGTTGTCCTCGAGTATCCAGGAATATTCCGCCGCCTGCAGGCCCTGTTTGATGGACTCCCGCCGAATGGCGTCGATCAGCACGAACGGCGCCAGGCCGCCGCGCCGGTCGCGGGCGTAGCGCTTGCGCACGCCCATCAGGGGCACGCGGCCGCGTCGGATCGGCTGCAACTTGAGCCGCCAGATCAGCTTCGCCCAGCCGAACGGTAATAGGCTGCCCTTCAAGTCGCGGGTGGCGTCATTGAGATCGGGCAACAGCACGACGAACGCCGCCGGCTCGCCATCGATCTCCACGAACCAGATCCACTTGGGGACCAGAATCAGTTTCAGCGACTCGCCAAGATGCTTGGTTTCGGCTTCGGTAATGGGCGCCGCGCCCCAGTTCTCCGACCAGGCGTCATTGAGAATGTCCGACAGGATGCGGATTTCCTCGTCGAACCTGTTCATGCGCACCTGTCGCAGCACCATGCCCGCCGGCAGTGGCCGCTTCAGGCGGGCTTCCACGCGATCGCTGAACAGGAACGCCTCGGAGATATAGGCGTACATATCCCTAGCCTTGGCGTAGCCCTGCTCCTCAATCCGACGGGCGGTGAACGGCTGATCATGGCCCATCATCACCATTGGCGGGGTTTCGAAACCGTCGATCAGCAGGCCGACTTCCTCGTTGATGGACAGGTTGAACGGCCCGAGGGCCTGGGTCCGGCCACGGACGCGCAGCCAGTCCTCGGCGGTCTTGAACAGGGCGGTGAATACCCCGGCGTCGTCTTCGGCGGCGATCATTCCGAAATAGCCGGCGGGCGCCGCCGGATCG
>JAYVYH010000092.1:0-13288 GCA_043784385.1 Caulobacteraceae bacterium
GCGGCCGCGCCATGGGCGCCCCAGACCGTTGAGCGCGACGCGAAGGGTTCGCCCGCTACCCGGTCGCCACTTCGGATCCGATTGGAAAGGGTCAGGGTCCGTCTCTCCACACAGTCTCTTCGGTCCAGCCTAGCTGACCGAACTCCCCCGCGCGAAGCGGCGCCTCGCCCTCCGAAAAGAACTCATCCAACTGCGGTGGCGCCACGGACGTGCTCGAGAGCATGCCGTGGGCCTGGCCGCGATGATGAATCTGGTGCTCGAACAGATGCAACAGCAAGCGGTCGCGGCGTTCGATCTGGATCCGCTCGCCGCGATGGACGCGCACGACCTTGCCCAGCGCGCGGCCGGTCAGGACCTCGCACACCGCGATCAACCGATCGTCCACCGTCCGCTGCTGGGCGTGCAGGACGCCGAGAATGGGAAAAGGTATTTCGTCGGCCCAGGCCGCCGGCCCCAGCGACCCACCCTCGAGCGCATCGACATAGAACCAGTCGACGATCAAAATATGATTCAAGGTCGCCGCCAAGCTAGGGAAGAACCCAGCGCGCGGCGCCTGGAAGGCCGCATCGTCCAGCGCCGCGCAGGCGGTGAGCAGCCGGTGATTGGCCCAGGCGTTGTTATAGGCCATGGCCCGATAGGTTTGCGTCAGAGCGACCATACGCCCAGCTCATTGCCGGACGGATCGCGGAAATGGAACCGGCGACCGCCGGGAAAGCTGAAAATGCCCCGGGTGATCACGCCGCCGGTCGCGCGGACCTTGGCCTCCATCGCCTCCAGATCGTGGGCGTAGAGCACCACCATAGGCTTGGCCGGCGCCTCGTCGGCGTGGGCGGAGAACCCCCCGTCGGCGCCCTCACCCTCGAAGGCCAAATAGGCAGGTCCGTAGTCCTGGAACGCCCAGCCGAAGGCCTCGCCGTAGAAGCGCTTGATCTCGGAGAGATCGGCGCCAGGGAATTCCACATAGTCGATCTTGCCGTCTTCGCGCACTCAAGATCCTCCACTTGTTCCTTTTTTGTTCTATATCCAAAAACGCGATTTGGCAATCAGGCAGGAACGGCGGTCACGGCCCGCAACACGCTCGGATAGCCGCTGGCCCCCAGCATCCGGTCGGTGACGCCGCCGCAGGCCAGCAAGCGCCGCACGCGGGGCAGATTCCAGCACGGCACGTGCATGAACATGTGATGCTCACAGTGGTAGTTGACATAATAGGGCGCGATCAGCGCCCGCTCGACTAGGTTGGCGTGGGTGGTGCGAGCGTGGCGCAAGGGGTCGGACTCATCCTTGGCGATCAGGGCGTGCTCGGCGATGTTGCGCATTCGCGTGATCAGTTGATACCAAGTGGCGCGCGGCGCCAGCCACAGGGCGAACCAGCCCCAAGGGTAGCCGGCGGCGGCGAAGCCAGCGATGGCCACGCCGTTGATGATCAGCCAACGACGCTGACGGGCCGCCTCGTCGGCCAGAATCGGCAAGACCGGCTGACCGGCCTTGCGCGACTTCAGCCGCGCGTTCAGGCGCCCGAAGCGTTCCTTGAACCACGTCTGGCCGGTCAGATCGCGCACCACCTTGCGGCGAAAAGATTCCCCGGTGATCGGGAACGGCGCCGAAAGAACAAGATCGGGATCCTCCGCCTGCTGCGCGAACTTGTGGTGCTGGAGGTGATAGGCCCGGTAACGGGCCACACCCCCGCTGCAGAGCCATTCACCAACCCAGTCGTTGATTTTCAGATCCGGATGTAGGGCGCCGTGGGCGGCGTCGTGCTGCAGTATGGCCAAGCCCAGTTGGCGGGCGCCGATGATCACCACCGCCAGGGGGATCGTCACGGGCCAGACGATGGCCACGGCGGTCGCCGCCCCGATCACCGCCCAGGCGTGGGCGACCAGGGCCAAGCCCCGCCACGAACAGCGCGCGGCCAACGGGGTCCACTCGTCAGCGGTGAAGAAATCCCTGGGATTGACGCGAGCGGCGACAGACATACGGCGAGAATAGCATATTCGCCTGATATGATTCAGTCCCCTCTTCCGCCCACGATCTCCTGCACCTGTTCCGCCGTCACGCCCATGATGGTGGCGAAGGGCGAGCCGGAGGCCGGGTCCCAGGCATGGCGACCGCCGACGGTGATGGCGCCGTCGACCACGATGTGGGTCCCACTGACAAAGGCCGAATCGTCGCTAGCCAGATAGAGGGCGGCGGCGGCGATGTCGGCGGGCATGCCCGCCTTGGGCACCGGCTGCACCCCCGCCGCGCGCTCGGCCACCATCGCCGCCATTTGGTCGGCCGCGTCGCGGGGCAGGCCCAGCGCCGTACCGAAGATCGAGGTGGCGATCAGGCCCGGGCAGATGGCGTTGACCCTGATCTTCTGGGGCGACAGTTCGGCCGCCGCGCATTTGGTCATGTGGATCACCGCGCCCTTGGCGGTGGAATAGGCCAGCGGCCCCCAGCCGGCCTGAAGACCCGCGATCGAGGCGGTGTTGATGATCGAGCCGCCGCCCCGCGCGCGCATCAGCGGCAACGCGTGCTTCATGCCCAGCGCGGGACCGCGCACCAGCAGCACGAACACCGCGTCCCAGCCCTCGGCGGTCATGGTTCCGACGCCACCCGGCATGCCGGCGTGGCCGGCGTTGTTAAACAGGATATCCAGCCCGCCGAACGCGCTGGCGGCCAGGGCGCAGGCGGCTTCGATTTCGACCTCACTGGTCACGTCGCAGTGGATGTAGCGCAGGGTGTCGGGGAAACGCTTCTCCAGCATTGCCCCTTTTTCGTCCTGAACGTCGGCGGCCACCACCACGGCCCCTTCGCCCAGGAACAGCTCCACCGTGCCCAGCCCGATGCCCGAGCATCCACCGGTGATCAGCGCGACCTTACCTTCCAGACGTCCAGTCATGGCAGTGTTTCCTCTTGTTATTGTTCATCGAAGCGTCGCGAGCGGTCCGCGGCGCCTAGTCCATTGTCACGACCACCTTGCCCAAGGCGCGGCGGCTGGCCAGATGGGTGATGGCCTCGCCGGCGCGAGCCAGGGGGTAGGTCTCGGAGATGTAGGGCTTGATCTTGCCTGTGGCGTGAAGGTCCATCAGTTCCTTGACGTTCTGCTGGTGCGCGGCCGGATCGCGGGCCACCGCCGCGCCCCAGAACACCCCGGCCACGTCGCAGCTCTTCAGCAGCGTCAGGTTCAGCGGCAATTTCGGGATGCCCGCGGGAAATCCAACCACCAGGAAGCGACCTTCCCAGGCGATGGAACGCAGCGAGGCTTCGGCATAGTCGCCGCCCACGCCGTCGTAGATCACATCGGCCCCAGCCGGACCGCAGGCGTCCTTGAACAGATTGGCCAGCGCCTTCTGGCCGTCGCGGTCGAACGGGCCGAGCGGATAGACCATGCCGGAATCGGCCCCGAGCTTGAGGCAAAGGTCGACCTTCTCCTGAGACGAAGCCGCGGCGATCACCTTGGCGCCCATGGCCTTGCCCAGCTCGACGGCCGCGAGGCCAACGCCGCCGGCCGCGCCCAGCACCAGCAGGGTCTGGCCGGGCTTGAGGAAGCCGCGATCCTTAAGGGCGTAGTACGATGTGCCATAGGTCATCAGGAAGGCGGCCGCCTCGTCGAAGGGCATCGAGTCAGGGATCTTCACCAGGCGGGAGCTTTCGACAGCAAGCTCCTCGACCATGCCGCCAGAGCCGGTGTTGGCCAGCACCCGATCGCCGACCTTCACGTTAGTGACGCCCTCGCCGACTTCCTTGACCACGCCGGAGATTTCGCTGCCAGGCGCGAACGGGCGCGGCGGCTTGAACTGATAGCGATCCTCGATGATCAGCACGTCGGGGTAGTTGACCCCGCAAGCCTTGACGGACACCACCGCCCAGCCGGGCTTGGCCACCGGACTGGCGATATCCTCGAGCACCAGAGTATCGGGGCCGCCGACCGCCTTGCTAAGCAGAGCCTTCATCGCTTCCTCATATTTTTGTCTTTTGGGGATTTCATGTTTTTCGCAACGGACGCTATCCGATGGCTCCAAGCGGCGAAAGCCCCAACCCTTCAGGAGTCCCGATGACCGATCAGCCCATCGCGATGGTGATCCACGGGGGCGCCGGCCCGTTACGGGGCGGGGATTACACCCGCGAGATCGCCCACATGCGCGCGCTGATCGAGGCGGGCCGTGATCGGCTGGTCGCCGGCGCGGCGGCTCTGGACGTGGTGGTCGAGACCATCGCCGCGCTGGAGGCCTCGGGTCTTTATGTGGCCGGGCGCGGCGCGTCGCCGAGCAGCAATGGCCGCTATGAGCTGGACGCCAGCCTGATGCACGGCCCAAGCCGGCGGGCGGGCGCCGTCGCGGCCCTGGTGGGCTACGCCTCGCCGATCGCCGCGGCCCGGGCGGTAATGGAGGACACCCACCATGTGATGCTGGCCGGCCAGGGCGCGGCGGATTTCGCTGATCGACAGGGGCTGCAAACTATCGATGACCCCCCGGCTTGGTTCACCCGCGCGGGGCGAGGGGCCGGCCGGTCGCCGGCCGAACTGGCCACGGGAACCGTGGGCTGCCTGGCCCTCGACCGGACTGGCGCCCTGGCGGCCGGAACCTCCACCGGCGGAGTGTTCGGCAAACTGGCCGGCCGGATCGGAGACAGCCCGATACCGGGCGCGGGAGTCTGGGCCGACGACGCGATCGCCGTATCCTGCACCGGGGGCGGCGAGATGTTCATCCGCGCCGCCGCCGCCGCCCAGGTCGCCTTCAGGATGCGGTTCGGCGGCGAAGATCTGGGCGCGGCGGCCGACGCCACCCTGGCCGAAGTGGCCGCGTTGGGCGGCGAAGGCGGCCTGATCGCCCTAACGAACAAAGGCGAGATCGTCATGCCCTTCAATTCCGCCGGCATGAAGCGGGCGGCGCTGTATCCCGATGGCCGGATGGTTTCGACGGTGTTTTAGCGGTCGCGGCGCGCTGGCCAATCGGCGATTGCCGCAAGCGCCCCCGGCGCCGTAAGCCTCCCATCGTGCGTATGCCCGCTTCCGTTCGCCATCTCCGCTGACTCTTCGGGGCCGCGGGACCACGCGCGCGCTGAAAACAACGCATCTGTCCCTCGACCCCGCCACCTTGGACGGCGCCGCTTCTAGCTTCAGGCGCCTATTTTGGCTGGATGGTGACGGACGCGGCCGGCATGCCGGTCGGTGGCTTGGCGCTGACCCCAGCGCCGATCAGAGCCGCGGTGAGATCGCGCGAGGTGATGAACGCGGGCTTTCCCATCCAGCGGAACAACCGCATCGCGGTCTCGCCCGAGAGCCGCGCGTTTGTCGAATAGCTCGGCGGAAAACGGTTGGCGGCCGGCGTCGTCGCCATCGCCGATGTTATAGGGGTAGAAGGCGGGATGACCCTTGAAACGCTTTCCGCTCAGCGCTGCCATGGCGGCGTACAGAGTTTTCACCGCCACGCGAGCACCGAAACCGGGACGCCGATGCGCTTCGCGGTGTTCACGCCATCCGGCGAGGGGCCGCACCCCGTCGTGTGGTTCCTGGCGGGGCTGACGTGCACCGAGGAGAATTTTACGACGAAGGCCGGCGCGCAGAAGATGGCCGCCGAGCTTGGCCTGATACTGGTCGCGCCCGACACCAGTCCGCGCGGCGATGGTGTCGCCGACGATCCGGCCTACGACATGGGCCAGGGCGCCGGGTTCTATGTCGACGCCACCGAGACACCCTGGGCGCCGCATTTTCGCATGCGAAGCTATATCGAGCGCGAACTGCCGACCCAGATCGCCGCCCATTTTTCGGCCGACATGAGCCGCCAGGGTATCATGGGCCATTCGATGGGCGGCCACGGCGCCCTGACCATCGCCCTGCGCAACCCCGGCCGTTTCGCCGCCGTCTCGGCATTCGCGCCGATCGTGTCGCCGATGAACTGCCCGTGGGGCGAAAAGGCGCTTGGCGGCTATCTCGGCGAAGACCCCGCAGCTTGGCGCGCCTACGATGCCTGCGCCCTTATCGACGATGGTGCGCGGGTGGCGGACATACTTGTGGACCAGGGCGAGGCTGACAATTTTCTGGATAGTCAGCTGAAACCCCAGCTTCTCGAGGCCGCTTGCGCAAACGCGGGCATTTCGCTCACCCTGCGCCGCCAGCCTGGATACGATCACTCCTATTGGTTCATCCAGAGCTTTATCGAGGACCATCTCCGCTGGCACGCGGCGCATCTGGTAAGCTCGAGTTGATTTGACAGAGCTGATACTCAGGCCACCTCATTCGCGCATGGCGAGCGGGCCAGGAGGAGACGGTATCATGGCGCTTAGTTCGAACCAGCTTGAGCGGCTGGCGCTGCACAGTGCGTTTGGCCTGCACTTGGTCGCCAAATGGATGGCCACCCGCTCGGACGTCGACCCGGAAATCCGCGACCGTCTCGCCGCGCACTTGGAGGCCATCGACGGCGTACTGGTTAAAAATGGCCACGACTGGATACGCGGTGAGATCGAGGCGACGGAAGACGCGCTGCACACCTAAACGGTTTTCGCGCTATAGGTCCGGCGAACGCCAACTTACCGAAGACCTGATCCTTGACCGTCGCTCTCGACCTCAGCCCCGCCAAACCCAACGCCGCAAGGCAGCTGAACCTCGGCGGTTTGACGCGCGCCCAGATTTCGGAGGCTCTGGTGGAGAGAGGCGTCGCGACGCCGCCCCAGGCGAAAATGCGGGCCGGTCAAATTTGGGGTTGGGTGCAGCACCATGGACTGACCTCCTTCGACGGCATGAGCAATATCGCCAAGGAAACCCGCGCGGCCCTGGCTGAGAGGTTCACTCTGATACGGCCCCAGATCACCGAGCGCCAGCAGAGCGTCGACGGCACGATCAAATGGCTGATCCGCTTCGCCCCCGGCGTCGAGGCCGAGACGGTGTTCATCCCCGACGTAGGCGGCGGCAACGGCGCCCTGTGCGTCTCCAGCCAGGTCGGCTGCACGCTTAATTGCACCTTCTGCCACACCGGCACCCAGGCGCTGGTGCGCAACCTGACCGCCGCGGAGATCGTCGCCCAAGTGCAGGTAGCTCGGGACGATCTGGGTGAATGGCGGGTCGGACCGGGCGAGCGGCGCCTGACCAACGTCGTCTTCATGGGCATGGGCGAGCCGCTCTATAATCTGGACGGCGTGGCCACGGCTCTTGACATCTTTTCCGACGACCAGGGCATCGCCATCTCGCGCCGCCGGGTCACCGTCTCGACCTCGGGCGTGGTTCCCAAGCTGAACGAATTGGGAATGCGCACCGGCGCGATGCTGGCTATCTCCCTACACGCGGTCACCGACGAGTTGCGCGACGTGCTGGTGCCGATCAACAAGGCCTACCCGATCGCCGATTTGCTGGCGGCCATCCGCGCCTATCCAGGCCTTTCCAACGCCAAGCGGGTGACGTTCGAATACGTAATGCTGAAAGGCGTCAACGACAGCGCGGCCGAGGCCCGGGCGCTGGTCAGGCTTCTGGCCGGCATCCCGGCCAAGATCAATCTGATCCCGTTCAACCCCTGGCCGGGCAGCCCCTATGAGTGCTCCAGCGGCAACCGGATCCACGCCTTCGCCGACATCGTCAACGCCGCCGGCTACGCCTCGCCCATCCGCACCCCCAGGGGGCGCGACATCCTGGCCGCCTGTGGGCAACTGAAGTCGGAGAGCCAGAAAATAAGAGCGAGCGCTCTGCGGAATACCGAAATTCGGGATTGAGGCGCCGCTGCATTGTGCCCCGGCGTTTTGGGTATTGGCGTGCGGTAATCGTTTTCGCCTTTTTCCGCTTTCTACAGTCCGGGAGATGAGATCATGACAAACAGCAATGGTGCGTTCGCGTATCGCTCGCCCAGCATAACCCTGATGGGCGATGTGGTGGCGTTGACCAAGGGGACCACGACACCGGTTTCCGACAACGGCAACGAGGGCTACTAAGACGCCGCCAACGATCCCATGGGACCCGGTGGCCCGAAGGCCCGAAGGCCGACCGCCTTCTAAACGTGGGCGATCTCTAGAGGTATAAAGAGGCCGCACGGGGTCCGCCCACATCGCCAAAAGCCTCGCGCCGGCCGAGTTGTCCATACGCCCTTGGCGCATTGATCCGGACAAACCGGATGCTGTCACGGCCCCGAGGGTTCGCCAGGGTCTATTCGCTCTGTGCGCAACTCCCCGTGAGGCTGGGTCCATGGCGTCTGGACGAGTCCGTCGCCGCCTTCATCCGGGCCGAAAATCTACATTGGACGCTCAGTGACGCAGGCATCGCTGGGCCAGACCCACGGCGACCGCTACTTTCTAACCGCTACGGCGATCGAGTCATGGCTCAAAGGCCTCAAGGCGTGGCGGTCCGCCTCCGCCGCTACTTTCCGGCTGAAAGGCTCACACCGCGCAGATTAGACAGCACCCTGGCTGTATCTTTGCGCATGCCCTCACGCACCAGAGAGGCGGGGGCCATGATGTCGGCAGCCACCAGATTCTCGTAGATCACCCGCGTGCCGGCGCCATTGTTCAGCGCCTCCAGTCGCCATTGTCCGTCCTCGACCTTCAGATTGCCACCGGCCTTTTTGAAGCGGATCAGGCTGTACGGCTGATAGTCCGACCGATAGACATTGTGGATACTGGGGATGAACAAGCCGCCTTTGGTCACGGTTTCTTTGATGTCCCAGCCATTCCGTTCGGCGTCACCCTGGAGAACACGGCAGGTCAGGGCGCTGGTGATCAATTTCTTGATGTATCGGCAGTCGTTCATAACCGCCCAGACTGTCTTGGGCGGGACCGGGATGTCTATCGCCGCGTGGATCAGACCCGCGCCGTCGACGGCGGCGGCCACCTCGGAATAGGCCTGGCCCGAGGCCAAGGCGCGGGCGGCTGTCGAAGGTGGCGACCAAGCGTGGGCCAAGAGCGGCAACGTCAGGCAAGCCATCGCCACGGCCGATAGCAAAATGGATTTCACGGGAAGGGCGCTCTGCACAGGCTGCACTTTCGACGTCGCGCGGGCCGTCCTGGATCATGGAACGCTACCCGACTATATCAAGTTTCGACGCTCCACACAAACCGGGAGCGGTGATCAGACAGCGGCGAGCATCGCCCCACGGCGCCTGCGGATCGTGCGCCGCCGCCGCCGCCGAACGGCGACAGTAGGGGCGATCCGGTCACCGTGTAGTCGCCAGGCTCGGGCGTGTAGGAAGCATGACCGAATTTCAGGTGGGCGAAGGCGGCGTCATAGTCGGCGCCGATACCGGTTCCGTCGGCGAGGGGGCCGATGTCGCGCCTTTGTCTATCCCGTTGATAACGATATCAAACTGATCACCATCGGCAAAAGCGTCGGTTATGTTGAACGTCACTGGTGCGGTGAGAGTGAAGGTGAAGCTATCAGCGAATGGAACGCCGACGTCGTCAAAGTTTAATCTTTAGAAACTGTTTCTCTTCGTCCAAAAAAGTCAAGGTCAACCCGATTTTTGCCCCAAATGGGCGCTCGTGGCTTCCAGGGCTTCGACCAGCGAGACCCTCTCCAGTCGCACGCCCTCGGGCAAACCGGAAAACAGCCGTGTCGGGGCCGCCGCGTCGAGCATCACAAACACCCCCTTGTCGTCGGCGCGGCGGATCAGCCGCCCGAAGGCCTGGGAGATGCGCCCGCGAGCCTGGGCGTCGTCATAGCCCTTGCCGCCAAAGCGGCTCCGGCGAGCCTTGTGCAATATGTCGGGCCGGGGCCATGGCACGCGGTCGAAGACCAGCAGCCGCAGCGAGCGGCCGGGCACATCGACCCCGTCGCGCACCGCGTCGGTGCCCAGAAGGCAGGCGTCCTGTTCGGCGCGGAAGATGTCCACCAGGGCGCCGACCTCCAGCGGGTCCACATGCTGGGCGTAGAGCGCGAGGCCCTTGTCGGCCAGCGGTCCGGCGATCCGCTCGTGCACCGCCCGCAGGCGCCGGATGGCGGTGAACAGACCCAGGCCTCCGCCGCCCGCCGCCAAGAACAGTTCACGCATGGCGGCCCCGACCTGCCGGGCGTCGTCCTTAGCGACATCGGTCACCACCAACGCCAGGGCGTTGCTGGCGTAGTCGAACGGCGAGGCCAGGCGCAGGGTCTTGGGCCGCTCGGGCAGGCGCGCGGCGCCGGTGCGCATCTCGGCCAGGGCGAAGGGGTCGATCAGGGCGTTGTCGGTCAGGGTGGCGCTGGTCACCAGCACCCCATGGGCCGGCGCGATCACCGCTGCGGTCAGGGGCTCGGTCGGATCGACCCAGTGGCGGCGGCAAGCGGCGTCGACCACTCGGCCATAGAGAAATGTCGCCTCGAACCAGTCGACGAAATCTGGATCGTCGTCGGCATTCTCATCGATGGCCACCAGCATCGAGCGCCAGGCCGGCAGGATCATCCGCGCCCGGCGGTCCAAGCCCCGCAAAGCGCCCTCGATCCGCGCCCGCTCGGCGGTGTTCAGACTGTCGGCCTCCTCATCCAGAGTGGCCTCCAACAGGCGGGACAGGGCCAGCAGCGGCGCTTCCACCCCCGCCAGCGCCTCGGCCGCCGTCCGCGCCGAAGCCCGCACCAGATCGATGGCCGGGCGGGCCGCGCATTCCATCCCCACGTCCGACGGGGCGGCCCGCGCGCGCAGCTGTTCCAGCACCGCGACCAGGAAGGCCTCGACCGGCCCCATCGGGCTGACCTCGCCGGCGCCGGGCGCGATGCGGCCCGACCAGCCCTCGCCGGGTAGGGCGGCGGCGGCGCGGACCGCGTCCCGCAGCGCGCCATGGGCGTCGTCCCGATCGGTCAGCACCTCCGACAGCCGCGCCTCCAATCCCCGGCCGCGCCGGCCGCGTCCCTCCGGCCCTCGGATCCAGCGGCGCATCTCGGCGGATTCGGCGCCCGATAGGGCAGCGGCGAAGGCGCTATCGGCGGCGTCGAACAGATGGTGGCCCTCGTCAAATACGATCCGGCGCGGGCGGGCGGTCTCGACATCGTCCTTCTGGCCCCGCGCCGCCCGGGCCCCGTCGAAGGCCGCCTGGGTGAGAACCAGGGCGTGATTGGCGATGACGATGTCGGCCCGCTTGGAGGCCCGCACCGCCTTTTCGATGAAGCAGGTCCGATAGTGCGAACAGCCGGCGTGCATACACTCTCCCCGGCGATCGACCAGATTGGCCGCCCCGGCCTGAGCATTGGCGGGAATCGCGAACAGGGTTGGCAGCCAGGCGGGGAAATCGCCGCCGGTCATATCGCCATCGCGGGTGGCGCGAGCCCAGCGGGCCGCCAGGGCCAGCCCGACCAGATCGGCCCCGCCGAGGCGCGCGGCGTTGGCCATATCCTGAAAATTGAGCAGGCAGAGATAATTCTCACGCCCTTTGCGCACCACCGCCTTCACTGCCCGCACGGCGGGGTCGGGGAAGATCGACTGGCTCTCGCGCTCGATCTGGCGCTGCAGGGCGCGGGTGTACGTCGAGACCCAGACGCCAGGCCCGTTGGCCTCGGCCCACAGGGACGCAGGCGCCAAATAGCCCAGGGTCTTACCGATCCCCGTGCCCGCCTCGGCCAGCATCACCATCGGCTCGCCCTCGCGCAGGCGCGGCTGGAACGCGTAGGCGGCCTCGGCGGCGAACACCGCCTGCATCGGCCGCGCCTCGTCGAGGCCGGAGCGTTCCAGAAGCAGGGCCAGACGGTCGGCCGCCGCCGCTGGATCGACAGGCCGGGTCCCCGCCTCGCCAGGCGGGGCCTGGTCCTCCCACTCCGCCACTCGGCCCCAGACATCCAGCCCATCGCCGCGCCAGGGTCGGCCCAACGGCACGGACCTCAGCGCGGCGATCACGGGCGCCGCCCACGGCCAACCTGCCCGGCCAAGCACCTCTGCCTGGGCCAGCGCCTCCTCACGGCTTGGCGTCGGCGCGGCCGCCAGTTCGGCCAGTAGCGCCTGGGCCACGCCTTGCAACGCGGCCGCCTGGATAGGCGCGTCGCGCGGCTCCGGCAGGCCCAGGGCGATGCACAGCCCAACCGCCGACGGCGCGCAGAACCGCGCCGGCCGAACGAAGGCGAACAGTTCCAGCACGTCGAACAGCCGCGGCGAGCGTGGCGGAGACGGGAGGTCCAGCCGACGCGCGGTCATGGCGGCGTGAGCGATCAGCACAGGGCCCTTCTCGAACAGGCCCCGCGCCTCGGGCGGCCGGGCCGGCCGGGCGTTGGCGCCATCGGCGATACCCGATCGACCGCCCGGAAGAACCACCAGGGCGGGAGCGAGATCCAGAGAAGTGGCCAGGGCGTTCACGATGGTTATTGTAGCGCAGGGCTACGAGAAACGTAACGAGAACATCAATTGCAAAACCGGAGGATGGCCGCCAAACGTTGCGATCGATCCCGCATCGCCTCTACAGTCGGCGCCGGAAACGCTAGGCCCAGACCAATGAGGCACCAAATCATGACCGCTCCGATCCGAATTGATCCCGACACCGGCTTGAAGATCTTCGCGACGCGAGCGGCCATGGCCACGGACAGGATCGCCGGCAAGGGCTATTCGATCGTCACCGAGGAGGCGCTGAAGACCCTGCCGGAGCTGCCGCCCGGCGCGACCTTCAACGCCGAAGAGCAGGCCAAATACCGTGCGTTCAAAGAGGCGCGACGAGGCGCCGCCGACTACATGACCATGGAAGGTGACTTCGCCAAATACCTCGCCGACGTCTATTCGACCGACCCCGTTCCGCGCGAGGCGCTGACCGACGAATGCGAAATCCTGGTGGTCGGCGCCGGCTTCGCGGGGCTGTTGCTCTGGCACAAGCTGCGCGAGGCGGGGTTCCACGATGTGCGCTTCTGCGAGAAGGGCGGCGACGTCGGAGGCACCTGGTACTGGAATCGATACCCGGGCATCGCCTGCGACGTGGAGGCCTACAGCTATCTGCCGTTGCTCGAGGAGAGCGGCTATGTGCCGACGATGAAGTTCGCGTCGGGCTTCGAGATTCTCGAACATTGCCAGAGGTTAGCCGACAAGTTCGGCTTCTATGATCACTGCCTGTTTCACACCACGGTCGAGGAGACCGCCTGGGACGAGGAAACCGGCCGCTGGACCGTGACCACGGATCGTGGCGACCGGATGCGTGCGCGGTTTGTGATCCTGGCCAATGGCATTCTGACTACGCCGAAACTGGCGCGGATTTCGGGAATGGAAACGTTCAAGGGCGAGGCCTTTCACACCTCTCGCTGGAACTACAATGTCGACCTTAAGGGCAAGCGGGTCGGCATCATCGGCACCGGCGCCACGGCGGTGCAGGCAATCCCCGAGCTGGCCAAGACCGTCGGCGAACTCTACGTCTTTCAACGCACGCCCTCGTCCATCGATGTGCGCGATCAACG
>JAYVYH010000093.1:0-45282 GCA_043784385.1 Caulobacteraceae bacterium
CTGCATGATCTCGTCGTGGATTATCCCCGGCGGGGTGGCAAGATGCTGCGATCCAGTCTCTGCATCGCCCACGCTCGCATTTTCGGGGCGGAACCCGAACTAGCCATGCTCACCGCCGCAGCGATCGAAATGTTGCATAACGCCCTGTTGGTGCATGACGACATCCAGGACGGCAGCGAACAGCGACGTGGCCGACCGACGCTGCATGCAGAGCACGGTATCCCTCTCGCGCTGAACGCCGGGGACATGCTGATGCTTCATAGTCTGAGGCCGCTGATGGACAATAGCGACCGCATCGGGGAGCGGTTGGCTCTCGATGTCCTTCTCGAAACCGAGATCATGGCACGGGAGAGCGCGGAAGGTCAGGCCCTTGAGCTTGGTTGGCGCGATCTGAACGACACCAACGTAACCGAACCTGACTACTTTAAGATGGTTCTCAAGAAAACTGCTTGGTTTTCAACCATCTTTCCTGCTCGAGTTGGGGCCATTATCGGATCGAATGGGCGGGTTGACCCTTCTATATTCATGAATTTTGGCTTCTTTTTGGGTTCGGCATTCCAAATTCAAGATGATATTCTCAATCTGGTAGGTGGTGCGAGTTATGGCAAGGAACTCGGCGGCGACCTCTATGAGGGCAAGCGAACCCTGATGCTGATTCATGCGCGGCGCGCCTGTACGGTGACAGAACAGGCCAGATTCGACCGCATCATGGCCTTGCCGCGCAAGAAGCGAACTTTGGACCATGTGGCGTGGATTCGCGCGGCCATGGATCGTCACGGTTCGATCGACCATGCCAGAACCGTCGCCCAAGCTCTTGTGGGCGCGGCCCACCACGAATTCGACCAAGTCTACGGCCCGTTGCCGGACTCGCGCGATAAGCGCTTCATCGCCGCCCTAATACCATGGGTGCTTGAACGGTCGTGACGGGCCGAGTCATGGTCTATGGCGCGACCGGTTTCAGCGGAGCCGCGATCGCACGGCGGCTGCGCGAGACAGGGGTCGATATCATCCTCGCCGCGCGGAACGAACCTCCGCTAAGAGAACTTGCTGCGGCCTTGGAATCTCCATTCAGGGTCTTCGATTTGCGGGACGCCGCCGTGATCGCCAGGGCGCTCGCGGATGTGCAAGTCGTCGTCCACGCGGCAGGGCCTTTTGTGCACACCGCCGCGCCAATGATCGAGGCATGCCTTCGATCTGGTTCACACTATCTCGACATCGCCGGCGAATGGCCAGTCTTCGCCCTGGCGCAACGCAGAGGAATCGAGGCGGCCAAGACAGGGATCATGCTGATGCCTGGCGCAGGTTTCTCCATCGCCGTCACTGACTGTCTTCTGGCCCACGCAGCACGGCGCTGCCCCGACGCCGTTCGTCTGCGTCTGGCCGTGGCCCAGCCGATGGTGGTGTCACGGGGAACGTTTCGCACGACACTTGAACTGACGGCCGGAAGCGCGCTGGTGCGTGAGGAGGGGGTGGTGATCCCCGCGCGGGTCGGCGGCCGACGAACCTTCAACTACGGCTCCGGGGAGCGCGAAAGCATCGCCGTCAGTTGGCCGGACGTGATCACGGGCCAGCAGACCACGGGTGTCGGCAATATCGAGACTTACCTGGAGGCTCCGGCGCCATTTGAACTGCTATACCGGTCCGGCGCTTTGGCGGCCGAGGCGCTGGGCGAACGGAACCTTCACGGGATGCTTTGGCCACTTGGGAGGCTCTGGCCGGATCAGCCGAGTTCGGCCGCTCAGCAACGAGCCGTGAACGCTTTGGTTGTGGAAGCGGTGGACCCTTGGCGCCGCGTGACCCGCTTCGGGTTTCACACGGCTGACGGCTATGGGATCACGACGACCATTGTCGCGGCCATCGTCGCTCGCGTACTGACCGGCGTGCACCGGACCGGCTTTCTCACCCCCGCGGGGATGTATGGAGCCGATTTCGTCACAAACCTGGGGTGTGCTTGGCCTTATGACGCAACCGTCGGTGTGGTCACCCCCCGGGGGGCGCCTCCGCCGTAGGCCCGGCCTCCTCGGTCTTGGCGCTTGGTTTTGTCGCTTTGCGCGAACGTCGCGGACGGCGCTTTGGCGGCGGCGAAAAAGGCAACTCGGCGATCCAGAACTGGCTTTCCTGCTGCGTCAAGGGATCGATCCAACGGGACAGTCCTTGAGCCTTAGCATGTAAAGCGACATCTGGACTGTCCGGAATATATTGGTTGGGCTTACGCCCGGCCTTTGGATTGGCCCATCGCGTCACACCTCGGTTTTCCCATTCGCTGCTGAGGATATCATCGATGACCAGTTGCATCTCAGGCAAGGACTCGATGATTTCTTTGGCGTTGTCATGAAAAATCGGCGCCCAGCGCGAAGGCGCAACCCAATCCATTACGTGCTGCTCCAAAAGATTGGCCGTGGATTTGAACAGCTGCAATTCAGATACCGTCTCATTGAGTTCCTTGAAGTTTACGAGTCGATATTTAGGTTTAGCAGCTCTTCCGTTATCCGCATCCTGCAGTTTGACTTCTATGTACTTTGCCAGACTTTCCAAAGCTGCCAGCCCGTGTGATGGAAAGGCGATGAGAAACGCCTGCGCGCGATCGCTGGGTAACGCCCTCATGTAATTTAAAGATTCCATCAAACTTTGCACCGTTACCAAGCAGTCGAAATATCCCTCCCAGCCCCAAGCCAAAACATTCTCATTCATGCGTGTCGTTGTCGTGTTTAACCAACCCCCAAGCCCAGTCGCAGCTAGTTGCAGCGACTTGCATAACTCTGTTTCTATGATTTCAAAACCGCTCGGCGATTGCTGCTTAACGGCTTCATTATATTCTTTGTTAACACGATCTTTAAGATTATTAGCGGAAAATAAGTCAGCCCCAAGTGGCTTTTCCTGCATAATTTTCCGCGCAGCGCTTAGATCTCTCAAAGAGAGAGAATGGCACAAATCTTCCATCGATCCAGGATCGATGTCACAACTAAGTAGTGATGATACCACGGAATATAAGATAGACGATCTAAAGAGTTCAACGTATTTTTCTTTGTCTTTCGCATTTCCCAACGATTCAAGTCCGACGCGGATCCAAGAGATCTGATTCAGCAACGATCTGCGCAGCCATTGATCAGAGTTATTCTTTAAGTCCAGGTGAAGGCTGGCGCCGGCAACCGCGCTTTTCAAGCGATCGGCGAACCAGGCGTCCATTTTCTTGCGATCGAGCAGGTCTTGCAGTTCCGCGCCCGTGGGCCGCGCCTGCGCGGGATGATCTTCGGTGCGCGCCAACCATTTGCCGACCCGCGTCGCACCTGATTGGCTGAAGAAGGGCTTCTGGCCCGCGAGCCGCCGCCTCGCGACTGCTCCGCCCACATTCAAGCTCAGGTCTTCATTGGCTTTCGCAAACCACGGATGAACATTTTGCCAGGGCCCGTCGTCGGCCCGATAGCAGGCGACCGTTGAGAGGTCGTCTCGCGCGGCGTAGCGCATCCAGAAGGGTCGGCTCGGCTGGATGATGTCGATAACCTCGCCGCCATAGGACTCTGTGCGCGCGATCTTCAATCCCAAAGCTTCGGCGATCGGGTGCCCGGGCTGCCGGTAAATTCTGAGATGACAATCGGCGTCGATCTCACGCATATCGTAGATTGAGGTGATGGTGCTGGTCCCTTGCACCAACGCCTGATAGCAGGCCGTGTCGAGTTCCTCGCTGTCGCGATACTGTTTGAATATCAATCGATTGATCGACATCCCGTGCGCCAGAAGCTCGAGCGCAAGCGCCTTTGCCCCCGTCACTTGGTCAGCCCGGGTCGCGGCGAGGCGTGTCTTTCGCTTGAGCTCCTCAATCAGATCCCGACCCCAGCCGTCGGCCACCACGCGCCACCCCGCCGCGTCATTCGCCGGCAGCACCTCGCACTCGTCGATTTCCATAAGCGTGCGTTGCTGCGCCTTCTGGCCGGCGTTGAGCACCGGAATAACCTCGGTGGCGACGCGAAGGAACCGGCGTTTGGCGATCGGGCCATTTGGCGTCAGCCAGGGGTCCTGCAGACTGTCGATGGTCGCCGCGGTCGCGTTGTAGCCATCGACCTCTCGGTCGCTGGTCACCGCCCGACCATTATTCGAATACATGAACGGTTCGATCATCGCCAACGATATCAGGTTATCGTCGCCATCAAACCATTTTACCGGGATTCCAAAGGTAATTTCACGGTCGAACAGGCCACCAATATTGTTTGAATTTGACCACGTCTGACCGAATTCGCCACCAGAAGCCACAATACCCATATAAACATAAGAACCAAAGGGTTCAAAGCGCCATCCCTTGGTAATGTTAGCTTCACCGCTATCCGTTCCCGGAACATACATCATTTTCAAGGGATCGTTCAGATAGTTCTGAACTACAGCGGCAAGTTTTTCCGGATCGGCCAGCAATGGGTAGACTTGACCGGTTACATCAGGGAAGTGGAACGGCCCGGCTATTGGCTGGGTCGCGGCCCCCAGGGAGTCGTTGAAAAACGGTGGCGGCATCGTTTTGGGTTCAGATGAGACGGAAGGTTCGGGCGGTTCGGCCGGAAGTTTATCCTTCTGCTCATCGATCCAGCCGCCGGATGGTCCGGCGACGCCCCAGGGGGCCCGGGAGCAGATGACGTCGCCCTTGCCATAGTAGAGATCGACGTCAAGCCACATCGGCAGGACCGGCTTCAGGTTCGCCACCGCGTCGGGCGATAGCTCCGGGCTCCAGGAGTCCACGACCAGGCCAAGGGTCTGGATAATCGGTTGGGCGTCGTGCTGATGGATGCGGATCGTATAGCCGCCGGAGGAATCGCCGCGCAGCAGATTGACGTCACCGAGGAGGCCGGCCCGATTCAACCGGTCGACCCCCATCTTCGAATTCACCAGAGCCTGATAGCAGGCCATGGACGGGATCTCCGGATTGCGGAACTGCTTGAGCGTCACACTGTCGAGAAACAGCTTGGGCAGGCCGGCCATCGCATCAGCGAGATCGGTGGCCTCCTGATCGACGTTGAGCGATCCGGCTATGCCTGGCAACAGGCTGCGCAGTTTGTCACCGGCCTTCGCGGCCATGGCCAGAACGCCGGAAAGTGAGCGGTTGTCCTCGTAGCCGCGGATTCGCAGAGACAGTGCGGTGTCGATGGCGCTGCCAAGGAACGAGGCGGTGTTGGCGATCGCGCTGGGGATAGACCAAAGCGGCGACCAGGGATTGCGCGGATCGGGGGGAAATTCGGTAAAGGTCGGAGGCGCATCCAGGTCAACCTGCAGAAGTGTCTGGTCGCTTTGCACGTCGCCTGTATAGGGCTTGGCGAAATCGACGATGCTGAGATCAAACTGTCGCAGCGGCGCCCTGGGATCGCCCGCCCACAGTGGAATATCAGCGTTTATCTGGCATCCGACCTTGTTCCAGCCGTAGACCTCGCGCCCTGTATTCAACGAAATCTGGTCATCCACGAATATGAACGGTGAAACCGTGGCCCAGTCTTTAAAAACGAGCTTGCCGTTTTCCTTACGCCAGCGTTGCACGATGATCATGAAGGCGACTTCGTGCTGCGAGACCCAGCCGACGTTCTGCGCCTGCACCGACGCCGCGACCATGCTGCCATAGTTCATGATGGTCAGGTAAACGTACGGCAACGCCGGTGCGTAGTGCACAATGGATGGGTCCACATCCATGTTCAGATAATTGTTACAAAAATTAGTAAGCACCGCCGTGTTGGCGCGAAGCGGAAAGGACCGCGCCGTTACGTTCCTGAACAGAAACGGCGGCCGGACGAACAACGCCGTGGTGCGCGGATCGCCGGCAGGATCTATGAAGCGGGGTTTTTTCAACACGGTCATCGGACGTCCTCCCGTTGGCGACGAACCGGTCTACCCGATCGGCTCAAACGCACCCCCAAAGTCCCGAGGACCATCAGCCAATTTGATTCAGCTGAAAAGAGGTTTCGGCCGAAGCGTCAGCCCACCTTGACGCCCTTCCAGAAGGCAACCCGACCCTTGATCTGGGCGGCCGCGGATTTCGGGTCCGGGTAGTACCAGGCGGCGTCCTTGTTCTCGGCCCCGTCCGCGACGACGGTGTAATAGTGGGCCGTTCCTTTCCACGGACAGACCGAGGTGGTGGCGCTGGGCTTCAGTCTCGCGGGGTCGATCGAATTCAGGGGAAAATAATGGTTGTTTTCCACCACTACAGTTTCGCTCGATTCACCTAAGGTGACGCCGTTCCATGTCGCCTTGACCATCGCCGGTCTCCTCCGCTGGGGGCGCGCCCAGGATCGGTCACGCCCGCCGTTGGGAAATGGGCGCGCTCGACGGCCGATGCAAGCTGGGCGTCGGCCGTGAAACGCACGTGCTTCAGGTCAGATGGAGCCGCCAGAGAATGACCGGGCCATCCTCGTCACGAACTTCTCTACCGGTCTCGACGAAGCCGTTGAGAGCCAGGACGGCTTGGGACGGAAGATTGTCCTGGGCCGTCACCGCCGTGACCTCGGTAAGGCCGCCGCCCGCCCGCGCCATCGCGACCAGGGCGGCCACCGCCCTTCGGGCGTGGCCGCGTCACCGACGCGCTGGCGCCACCCCGTAGCCAATCTCCACCGCGCCCTGGTGTTCAGCGGGGCGAACATAGCCGCAAAGACCCACTACCTCGCCGTCGGCGACCATCATCCACGGTCCCGGATGGCCATCACCGCCGAGCGCGTCATGAATCGACCGGACGACGATCAGGGTTTCCGGCCTGTCGACGCCACCCGGCGGAAGGCGCAGGTCGGGGCGGCTGGGCTCGCCGCCAAGCATCCAAAGAAAGTCGGCGTCGCGGATATCAACGAGAGTGATCCCGGTGTCGTGCATGAGCTTTGCCCCATAACACGGCGCCCCCGGGCGCGCGACCTTCCACACGGGGGGCGTTGATTTTCATGAACGAGAACACCCAAGGCCCCTGGGACCTTGGGTGTTCATGAGTCCTGAAGCCGTTTTGATCGCGGCCTCGGGGCTATGACGGAGACGCCACGGGGACCTGGGAATTCACCCCTCCCCTCCCCTGGGCGTCGCCGCGCATCGCCGCGTCACCATTGGCGCCGGCGGAGCCCGGACGGATGTTGACCGACTTGTTAGCCGCGGCATGGCCAGATCCAGAGGCCGAGCCATCCACGCCCGGGGTGGCGGACCCAGCGTGCGCCTGGCCACCGCCGCCGGTCGCGGCCCCACCTTCGGTCGCGGCGCTTTGCGCGCCGCGGGTTAGTGTTCCAGCGAGATCCGCCCCACCGGACAGGGTCGATCCCGCGCCTATCGCCTCGCCAGACCCAGCCTGACCCATGCCTTGAGCCGAACCCATCAAGGTCTGGCTCACCGACCCAGCCACGACTTGGCCGCCGCCTACGCCCGCCCCGGCGTTTTCAACTCCGCTTGTCACCGTACCGGCAAGGCCATTCACGCCGGCGCCGCCGGGGCTCGCGACGACCGATCCGCCGCGCTGAGCCTGCACAGAGCCACTCATCGCGCCGGTTGCCGACCCGGTGATCTGCTGGCTGTTGGCGCCCAATGAGCCGACCGTACCACTGAGGGCGCCGCTGAGCGCACCACCGACACCGGCTCCACCCAGCAATTGTGCGTGCGCTGGCGCAATGGCCAAGGTTAGAGCGGCCAGAACAGCGGCATTGCCGATGATCAACTTCGTCATGGAGTGTCTCCTGCTACTTAGGGGGCTACGATCAGCCCCGATAAAAGACAAAACGATTAAGGGTTTGATATTCATCCCTTGCGCCTAAGTTTCTTTTCGGGAGCCAATTATCTTTTGGCATGAACCGACCTGGGATCGATGCGGCACGACTGGCAGATCACGCCGGCGCCAACCACGCCCTTGCCGGGAGCAGCCTCCGCGGACACGATCGACAGGGCAGATTCCCGGTTCCCCCCCGCCATGGCGAGACGCGCCGCCACCAAAGGCGCGGCAAACGATGTTCCGCGCACGACGCCATAGCCGTGGCCGGGCAGCGCCGCGGCCATGTCCGCTCCAGGAGCCGCGAAATCAATGTGGGAGGCGTGACCGGCTTCGAGCAGGGCGCGGTTGCGGGCGTCCACGGCGGTGACCGACACGACACCCGGATAGGAGGCCGGGTAAAGCGGAGGCGCGGCTGGTCCGTCGTTACCCACCGCCGCCACGACCAGGAAACCTCGGGCCAAAAGGGCGTCGACGCCCCGCTTCAAAACCTCGTTGGGTGGCCCGACGAGACTGATGGTGACGACCCTGACATGCCGGGAGGCCAGCCAGGCGAATCCCTCGACGATGGCTTCCGCCGAACCCGATGCGGCCTGTCCACCATAAACATCGGCCACGAGAAGAGATCGTCCGCGCGCGGCGCCCCGGAAGGCGCCGTCATCGCCAACCAGGAGCGACGCGATCGCTGTGCCGTGGCCGGTGGGACGTGGTCCTCCAGAGGAGAAACCCCGTTGCTCTATCGTGGCGCCGACCAGGCTGGGGTGGGCGGCGACGCCGCCGTCGACCATGCCGATCGGGGCTGCCGCGCTTGAAGAGGCTCGCTTTTCGCCACCGACCGGCCCGAGGCCAGCCCCCGCTGGTTCGAACACATGATTGAGCTCGAAATGACCGGTCGGACTGAGCGACCTTAGAATTTTCAATCCAGCCACGGCGCTCTTGCCCCTGGGTGGAGCCAGAACGACGAGAGAAATACCCAGGTCAGGAGCCCTATCCTCGCGCAATCGCTGGAATCCCGCGGTCTCGACGGTGGCGAGGTCGGCCGTCGATGGATCAATCGCGATGACTTCCGCCCGCCGTATCGGATTTCCGGCCGCGTCCATATCAAGCACCCGATGGTTGTCCTGGACCAGCGCTCGCAGCCGCCGGCTGCGAAGATCAATCAGACTCGGCGGGTCGACACCTTCGGTCAGACCACCGACGCCCAGATCATTGACCAGAGCACCAGCGGGAGCCGATGAGGTGGACAAGGGTGAAACGGCGCCGCCAATCAGTTGTCCTGGCGACCCCAACAGGGAACCTGGCAGAGGCAGGGCCCGCGCCCCTACCGCGCCAACCAAGACCGCCCCGGTCAGCACCATCCGTCGAAGACCTGATCCGATCATTGCAAAAAGCCACTTTTGTTTTGCCCTCGACGCACTAAACGACGGCGCGGGATCGTTTCCTCCAGCATGAGGTTGAATTGTTATTCCAGGTCCATCGGAACTCACCTTCGACCACGGCCTCGGAGACATGCTACCCCGGCTGCGGCGCTTCGGGCTCAGCCTGAGCCACAATGGCGAGGACGCCGACGATCTGACCCAGCAAACGCTGGAGAGGGCGCTCCGCGCAAGAGGTCAATGGCAAGAGGGCACGCGGCTCGACTCTTGGCTCTTCCGGATTATGCGCAATATCTGGATAGACACCCGCCGGGCGCGGATACGAACCTCGCGAGTGATGGCGCCGGAGGCGGCGGGCGACCAGATCGGTCACGATCCAACCCCCGAAATGGAAGCCGCTCTGGAACTGGCCCACGTCACGCGCGCGATGAATCAACTGGCCGACGAACAGCGCGAGGCCATCGCACTGGTCCTTATCGAGGGTCTTGGCTACGAGGAAGCGGCCCGTGTCCTGGGAATTCCGGTGGGAACTCTGTCGAGCCGCCTGGTTCGTGGCCGCGTCGCCCTTTTGGCCATACTTCGGGAAAGGTGATCCGATGATTGATGACCAGACTCTGCTCGCCTACCTCGATGGGGAACTCGAACCGGAACTTATTGCGACGGTTGAAGCGGCCGTGGCGGCCGAACCCAGCCTGGCTAGCAAGCTTGAGGCGCATCGTCGGCTCGGCGCGCGGTTGCGGGCAGCCTTTGACCCGGTTCTGAGCCAGGCTGTTCCTGATCCTGTAGTCCATGTGGCCAAAGGCGCCGCCACAGTGATCGACCTGGCCGGGGTCCGCGCCGGACGCGAGACCAGACCCCGGTTCAGGCCTGATTGGCGAAACTACGGCGCCCTGGCCGCGACAGTGATCGCCGTGGTGGCCGCTGGGCAGGCGTTCCTGGCCAGCCGGTCGGCGCCAGTCACGGAGCACGGCGGGAAGCTGATCGCGTCAGGCGATCTCGGTCACGCCTTGGATACCCAGCTGTCGGGCGGCGGTGGCGGCATCCGCGTCCGGATTACATTTCGCGATCGCCAAGGCGCCGTCTGTCGCGGTTTCACCGGCGCCGCGGCCGGCGGTGTCGCTTGCCGCCAGGACGGTCGCTGGACCTTGAAGGCGCTGTTCGCCGGCGAAGGAGAGGCCGGCGGCGCCTATCGAATGGCGTCGAGCGGCGATCCACGCATCATGCAGGTCGTAGACGAGATGATCACCGGCGAGCCCTTCGACGCGGCGCGGGAGCACTCCGCCATGAAGTCACGCTGGAACGCCGCGCCCTTGGCGCGCAACAACCGAACGCCCTAACACCGCTGCGCTTTCAGAAGTTAGGCGCCGGCCCCGATCCGAGGCTGTCCAGGAACCCTGCAGCTTGATGGCCGAGCGGCCCGGTATCTGTTCCATCGGCATGTGATCCACACCCGGACCCGTATTCCAGGCCCCAAATAGGGTGGCCCCTCCCCGGCGCGCTAGTCATAAGCGCCGATAAGCTCCAAGTGCGAGGGCGCTGCTTGCCCAGGGATCGCCGACCGCTAAAGTCAACGTCTTGTCGATGGGGCGAAAAAATTATGCGGACTTTCCAGAAGGTCGCTGCGGCCGCTTTAGCTATCCTGGGCGTCGCCACGCCACGAGCCTGGGCTCAGGAGCCGGCCACCATCGTCAACGTCACCATCCCGGCCACCGCTTACAACGGCGCGCCGCTAGAGGGCCGGCTGATCCTGCTGGCGAGCCGCGATCTGAAACGCGAACCCAGGAGCCATGTCAGCCCGGACGAGCCCCTCGACGCGCCTTTCATGTTTGGCGTCAATGTCCAGGGCCTGACCGGCGGCAAGTCCGCGACGGTGGACGACACGGCCTTTGGCTGGCCGGCGCGGCGATTGTCGGCCCTGCCGGCCGGCGACTACCAGGTCCAGGCAGTAATGAATCGGTATGAGACCTTTCATATGGCCGACGGCCGGGTGTTGAAACTGCCGCCAGATCAGGGCGAGGGCCAGCAATGGGCGAGCAAGCCCGGCAATCTCTATTCGGCTCCGATCGTCATCCACATCGACCCGGCCCATCCGGCCGCTTTCGCCGTACTGCTCGACCGGGTGATTCCGCCGATCACCCGCAAGGCCGACACCGAGTTCGTTCGCCACATCCGCATCCGCAGCGCGCTGCTATCGAAATTCTGGGGCCGCGACGTCTATCTGGGCGCCCATATCCTGGTTCCCAAGGACTTCGACAAACATCCCGAGGCGCACTACCCGCTGATGGTGTTCCACGGTCACTATCCAGACGACATCTCGGGATTTCGCACGACCCCGCCTGATCCGGACCTGAAGCCCGACTATTCGCAACGCTTCCATCTGGCCGGCTACAACAGCATCCAGCAGGCGGAGGCCTATGCGTTTTACCAGAAGTGGATCTCGTCCGGCTTCCCAAGCTTTCTGGTAATCGAGATCGAACACGCCAACCCGTATTACGACGACAGCTATGCGGTGAATTCCGCCAACCTCGGCCCGTACGGCGACGCCATCAATACCGAGTTGATCCCCGAGGTCGAGCGTCGGTTCCGGGGCATCGGTCAGGGCTGGGCGCGGTTCACTTACGGGGGCTCCACCGGCGGCTGGGAGGCTCTGGCCACCCAGGTGTTCTACCCGGACATGTACAATGGCGCTTTCGCCGCCTGCCCGGACCCGGTCGATTTTCGCGCCTATACGCTGGTCAATCTCTACGCGGACACCAACGCCTATGTCCGTCAGGGCGAAGCTTTGGCGGTCGAGCGTCCAGCGCTGCGCAACTACGTCGGCGAGGTCGCCGGGACCCAGCGTGACGCGAATTATATGGAGCTGACGGCCGGAGACCTCGGCCGTTCCGGCGGCCAGTATGACATCTGGCAGGCGGTGTTCGGACCGGTCGGCGCGAACGGCTATCCGGCGGCGATCTTCGACAAGCTTACCGGCGATATCGACCCGGCGGTGGCCGCCTATTGGCGCGAACATTATGATCTGTCGCACATCATCGAGCGGGACTGGGCCAGCCTCGCCCCGAAACTGCGCGGCAAAATTCACATCTATGTCGGATCGGCCGACACCTATTTCCTGACTGACGCAGTCTATTTCGCCCAAGAACGGCTTGAAGCTCTTCAGCCAGCCTACGACGGCGAGATCGCCTACGGCGAGCGGGCCGAGCACTGCTGGAACGGTGACCCCAAACTGCCCAACGCCTACTCCCGCCTGCACTATAATTTCCAGTATCTGCCCAAGATCCTGGATCGGATCGAAAAGACCGCGCCCAAAGGGGCGGACCTGACCGGCTGGCGATATTGAAGGCGTCGCCAGCGTCAATTCAGAGGCCAGAGCTTTGACGACCGCCACCCCGCGCGACCTGTTCGGCCATCCGCGCGGCCTTTGGGTGCTGGCTTCAACCGAGCTGTGGGACCGCATCAGCTTCCACGGCATGCAGGCGCTGCTGGTGCTCTATATGGTCGGCGCGCTGCTTTTGCCCGGGCATGTGGAGCATATCGTCGGCTTCGCGGCGTTACGTTCCATGATCGAGGGCGTGACCGGCCCCCTGTCGGTCCAGGCCCTGGCCACCCAGGTCTTCGGTTTCTATATCGGCCTGGTGTCGTTCACGCCGGTGTTCGGCGGCTGGCTAGGCGATCGGGTGCTGGGGCGGACCGGCGCGGTCAGCCTGGGCGCCCTGCTGATGACAGCAGGTCATTTCTGCATGGCCTTCGACGCCTCGTTCCTGCTGGCAATGTTGCTGCTGATCCTCGGGGCGGGCTTTTTGCGCGGCAATCTTTCGCCGCAGCTCGGCGAACTCTACAGCCGCGACGATCGCCGCCGCGACGCGGCGTTCCAGCTCTATGGCGCCGCGGTCAATCTGGGAGCCTTCATCGCACCCCTGGCCACGGGCGCGCTGGGCCAGGCGTTTGGCTGGCATGTCGGCTTCGCTTTCGCGGGCTTTGGCATGCTTATCGGCCTGATCGTCTATCTGGTCGGCGGGCGTCTGGTCGGACTGCCGGGCCGGCGTGAGAGCCCCGTAGCCTCGGCAAAAACCGCCCCCCTCACGCCAGCGGATTGGCGGGTGGTCGCTTACCTGCTGACCCTGATCCCGATCTCGGCCCTGTTCTGGATCGCCCAGTCCCAGGTCTGGAACACCTACAACCTCTGGGTGCGTGATCACGTGCAGCTGAAGTTCGGCGCCTGGACCATGCCTGTGCCCTGGCTTCAATCGCTGGACGGGCTCGCGCCGTTCCTACTGCTGCCACCAGCCCTGTGGCTCTGGCGGTGGCAGGCCAAGCGCGGCCGGGAACCCTTCGAGCCCACCAAGATCGCTATCGGCTGTTTCATCTTCGCCGCTTCGACCCTGTGGCTGGCCGCCGCGCCACTCGCGGCCGACGCCACCGGCCGCACGCCGTTGTTATGGGCGGTGGTCTTCCACTTGACCTCCAACGCCGGCTGGCTGTTCTTCGTGCCGACGATGAATGCGCTGTATTCGCGCGCCGCGCCGGCGTCGGTCAACGCCACGCTGATGGGCTGCAACACACTGTCTGTGTCTCTCGGCAGCGTGGTGAGCGGCCGGCTCGGCGGCCTCTACGAAACCCTGACCGCCAGCCAGTTCTGGGCCTTGCACGCAGGGCTTGTCGGTCTTGGTGGGATTCTGATGCTTCTCATGGGCGCGAAGCTACGCCGGGCGTTCGCGCCAAGCGTAGCAACGGCGCCCTTGTCGGCGACGGCGGCGGCAAGTTAACATGGTTAACATTGCGCCAAACCAGGATTGCCTGCCATGAAGACCCGCATCACCGAACTGTTCGGCATCAAGCACCCGATTATCCAGGGGGGCATGCATTTCGTGGGCTTGGCTGAACTGGCTGCGGCTGTATCGAACGCCGGAGGCCTGGGGCTGATCACCGGCCTGACCCAACGCACGCCGGATGACCTGGCCAAGGAAATTGCCCGCTGCCGGACCATGACCGACCAGCCCTTCGGCGTGAACCTGACATTCCTGCCCTCGGTCACGCCGCCCGACTATCCGGGCTATGTGCAGGCGATCATTGATGGCGGCGTTAAGATCGTCGAGACGGCCGGCAACAATCCGGCCAAATGGATGCCGATGCTGAAGGAAGCCGGGATCAGGGTGATCCACAAATGCACCTCGGTCCGCCACTCGCTGAAAGCCGAGTCGATCGGCTGCGACGCGGTCAGCGTCGATGGGTTCGAGTGCGGCGGTCACCCAGGCGAGGACGACGTGCCCAATTTCATCCTGCTGCCCCGGGCGGCGGAGGAACTGAAGATCCCCTTCGTGGCCTCTGGCGGCATGGCCGACGCGCGCTCGCTGGTGGGCGCACTGGCGCTCGGCGCCGAAGGCATTAATATGGGCACCCGGTTCATGGCCACGGTCGAAGCCCCGATCCATGACAACGTCAAACAGGCCATCGTCGCGGCCAGCGAACTCGATACCCGCTTGGTCATGCGGTCGCTGCGCAACACCGAGCGGGTGCTGGTCAACGCCGGGGTCGAACGTTTAATTGAAAAAGAAAAGACCCTGGGCGCCAACCTCAAGTTCGAGGACATCATGGGCGAGGTGGCCGGCGTTTATCCGGCGGTGATGCAAAATGGCGAGATGGATGCCGGCGCCTGGTCGTGCGGCATGGTCGCCGGCTTGATCCATGACGTCCCTACCTGTGCGCAGTTGATCGACCGGATCATGAGCGAGGCGACACAGATCATCCGTGGGCGCCTGGAAGGGATGCTGGCGGACTGATCGGACCCTCCCGCCGCGCGTGCACCACGGCGTATTTGTCAGTGTAGAGGCGTCGCCAGTCCGGAGACGCGTCGAGAATGGCTAGGAGCGGCGACGTGGGGGTCAGCATGGTCCAGGCGATCCCGCGCGCCGAGATCTCCCGGTCCAAGGCCCCGTGATCTCCGGTCATGATACGAAAGTAGGCCGTGCGAAATGGGTCACCGTAGACCTCGGCGCGGCTGTCCATGTAAGATCTTACGCCGTTGAAAATAAGAAATCCGCCATAGGCACAATCATTAAATATCGGCCGTAAACGCAATGCCGATGGCACATGAGCCAGCGCCGAACCAGGTGACATCACACTGTCGGCTGGGCTGAACGGCAGAATCAATCGCGTTGCGACCATCAGTATAGCCAGGGCGACGCCGGCAGCGACCGGCCAGCCCGCCCCGTTCTGCTCCGTTCCCTTCCGCGCCGGTGACCGCGAATATCTCGCCGAGCGGCCACGCAACCAGTAGCTGGCCGACAATGCCTAGCAATTGCAGATGTCCTTCATGCTGCAGAGCCAAATAGACCAGAATCAGAAGGATCAGCAGCGACGCCATCTCGATACGGACACGTTTCCAAATCACGATGAAGGCACAGAAGAACAAAGATGCTTCGGACACAGGGTTCACGCTGACCGCTATGGGCGCCCATTCGTTGACGTTCGCCAGGGTCGCCATTCTCATCAGGCGGAACGGAAACAACAGGTTTTCGATCCCATGGGGACACCACCATCAGCGGCGTCAAGCGCGCCAATGACGGAGCGCGCCCTTCGCTCCGGGAGATCACCGGTTCCGCCGTCCAGAGTTCCAATAGCGGCATGGCCAGCACGTGGGGACGCGCTAGCAGGCCGGGCGCCTGACACATCAGGCCCAGAAGCACGATGCAGGTCAGGGGAAGTGCGGTCATCCGCCGCCCGACGTGGCGAGTCAGCAGCCCAGCGCCGGTGGCGGCGGCGAAACCGAACAACAGCGAAACGCCCACCCATCCGCCGGTGCGAAACGCCAGGGCCATAAGAAATTCCGACAACCATTCGTGCGTCTGCCACGGTTGGCCCGCGAAGATATAAAAAAGGGATCGGTGTGCAGCACCGCGCTAAGCTCCAGCATCCGGTGGCCGGCGGCGATGTGTATCCAGGAGGCGCCGTCGTTGAAACGCCGTGTTGTAAACGCGCTCACGACCCTGGCGATCAGCGCCGCAATAATGGTAGTCATCGTATTTGGATTCGCGCTGGAGACCGTAATCTTAAGCTTACTAAGACCACTAGGAAGACCGGAGGTAAGTACTTGATCGTCGTCCGGCAAAGTCGTCATTGACTTTGTCCTCAGCGCATTGGGCATTCTGGCTGGCACGTCATTTGGGCCAGATCGCCATGACCTGAATGATCGCCGGGCCGATGAGCACCACGAAAAGGGGCGGCAGGATGAACAGGATCATCGGCACGGTCAGCGTCGCCGGCAGGCGGGCGGCTTTTTCTTCGGCCTTCATCATCCGCAGATTACGAAACTCAAGGGCCAGGACGCGCAGGGCCTGAGAAAGCGGCGTGCCATATTTTTCGGTCTGGGCCAGGGTGTTCACTAGGCCTCGGATGGACGGCGAATTGACCCGCGCCGTCAGATTCATCAGGGCGTCGCGCCGGTTGGGCAGGAATCCTAGCTCGATTGCGGTCAGGCCAAGCTCGTCAGCCAGTTCGGGGCAGCCGGGTCCAAGTTCCCGTGAAATGCGGGTCAGAGCCGCGTCCAGGCTGAGGCCTGCCTCGGCGCAGATCACGAACAGGTCCAGCGCATCCGGTAGTCCACGTTGAATCTTCTGCCGGCGTCCACTGATCTCGTTCTGAACAAATAACGTTGGCGCGAAAGCGCCCACACCCAGCGCCAACACCGCCACGATGCCACGCATCAGCGCTGTCAAAGTCGGGGAGACGATAGGGGCCAGCAAATAGACGACCACCCCAAGACCGATGGGCATGCCCAGGCGTAGCCCGAGAAAGACGGTCAGGGCGTCGGGGCTGCGCCATCCGGCCTGGGCCAGGAGCTCGCCGGCTTTGCGGCCGTCTTCACTTCGCGTCAGCTTCAACCGCTCAAGCAGCCCGCGCACGGCGATCACCGACTTTTGCTGCTTCGGTGCGCGGGATGGAACCATAATTCGAGAGCGCAGCTCGCGGCGGCGGCGGGCGTGAGCCCGGGCGCGCGCATCGAGCGCATCATTGGGCGTGAACGTCCAATATAGCCCCATCAGGACAAAGAAAATCGCGGCGGCGGTGACCACCTCTATAATCGTATCTAGCGTTATGACCGAAAAATTAAGTTCTAGAATCGTCATATGTCGAAGCTGACCATCTTTATCATGACGCCTATGCCGGCAAGCAGCATGCCACCACCACCGGCAAGCATTATATAGCCAAGTTGAGATTGAAACAGCGTGAGGATATAGTCACGACTTACAACAAACATGATCGCGGCCATGGCGAACGGTAGGGAACCGATGATACCGGCGCTGGCCGTGGCTTCCGAGGACATCGCCTTGATCTTAAGTTTCATCTGTTGACGCTTACGCAAAATATCGTCGAGGTTCTCCAGGGTCTCAGCCAGGTTTCCCCCAGTCTCGCGCTGAACCGAGAAGGTGATCACCATGAAGTTGAATTCGGCCAGGCTTAGTCGCTTGGCCGTCGCCCACATGGCGTCTTCGATCGACTGGCCTAGCTTGATCTGGTCGGCGATCCGGCGAAATTCCTCGCCGACGGGATCGGAGACCTCGCGGCCCACCACGATCAATGTCTCCGAGACCGGCAGCCCGGCCTTCAGGCCACGCACCATCAACCCGATAGCGTCCGGAAAAAGCTTGATGAATTTCTTCTGGCGGCGGCCCACCATCATGCCGACCGCGGCATGGGGTAGCCACAGGCCGATCAGCACGCCACCCAGGATTGAAACCAGGGGCGCCACACCGCGCAGTAGAAGCAGGCCGGCGACCACGACCGGCAGGATCAGTGAAATCAGGCCATAGGTCCCGATCGTCATTCCCGTGCCGGTCGCCGCCAGACGTGCGCGCAGAACTTCGGGTTTTGGCGCCAGCCTGTGGATAATGGCGTCGAGACCACCCTGCCGGTCGCGCCGCAGTTGCATGCCCGTGGTCGCGGAACGAACGGCGCGGGCCGTGGGGCGTTGCCGCCGCCCCCGAGCGCGGCTGGCAAGGCGCCGTTTTCCGGCTTCCTCAAAGTAGAGCATCAACAACAGGCCGCCGCCAAGCCCGATCATGCCAATGATCACCATCGTCGTGGTGTCCATCAGCTCACAGCCTCCAGCAACAGCCGGTGCAGTCCGTGATATTCGGCCTTCGGCATGAACACCGGTCGAAGACCGGAACATTCGAAGCCGCCCTTGAGCGTACCATCGGAGGACTCGCCTTCAAACTTGTAGCTGAACAGCTCCTGGGTGACGATCACGTCGCCTTCCATGCCGGCCAGTTCGGTGATGCTGGTCACCCGCCGCACGCCGTCGCGCATCCGGCTGACCTGCAGGATCATATGCACGGCCGCCGCAATCTGGGTGCGCACCGCCTTGCTGGGCAGGTTGATGCCCGACATGCCGACCATGTTCTCCAGCCGAGTCAGGGCCTCGCGCGGGCGGTTGGCGTGGATTGTTCCCAGGGAGCCGTCGTGGCCGGTGTTCATCGCCTGGAGCATGTCGATGGCTTCCTCACCCCGGATTTCGCCGAGAATGATGCGGTCGGGTCGCATCCGCAGGGCGTTCTTGAGTAGATCGCGCACGGAGATTTCCCCCTTGCCCTCAAGATTGGCGCTCCGGGTTTCCAGGCGGACCACATGGGGCTGCTGCAGTTGAAGTTCCGCCGCGTCCTCGATGGTCACTACCCGTTCAGCGGGATCGATCATCTGCGAGAGGGCGTTCAACAGGGTGGTCTTGCCCGACCCGGTGCCGCCGGAGATCATGATGTTCAGCTGGCAGCGCGCGGCGATCTTCAGCACGGTGGCCATAGCCGGCGAGATGTTGCGCTGGCGCGCCATCACGTCGAGGTCGATGGTGCGCTTGGAAAACTTCCGGATTGAGATCGACGGGCCGTCGATGGCCAAGGGCGGAATGATGATATTGACGCGGCTGCCGTCGGGAAGCCTGGCGTCCACCAGGGGTGTCGATTCGTCGATTCTCCGGCCGATCAGACTGACGATCCGCGTGGCGATGCTCATCACATGGCCGTTGTCCCGGAACACGGCGTTGGACAATTCGAGCTTACCCTTGCGCTCGACGTAGATCTGCTTGGCGCCGTTCACCAGGATGTCGTTGACCGTATCGTCGGCCAGCAAGGGCTCCAGGGGCCCGAACCCGAGCATGTCGTTCAGCAGCAGTTCGATAAGATCCCGCTGCTCCCGCTGGTTCAGGCTGATCTTCAATTCGCCGAGGATCTCGGCGACCACGCCGGAAAGCTGCACGCCGAGTTCGACGCGTGTCAGCCGTGTGGCCACTTCGCTGTCGATCCGTTCCATCACCATCGTGTAGATGCGTGGCACTGCCTCATCGATGCCGGCGAGACCCGTGCCGGCGGGAGCGGGGGCGATCATGAGTTCTGGGGTGGGCTCAGGTAGGCCAGTCGGAAGCAATAGCGGCGGTAGCTCGGCGCACCCGGCGTCGCCGAGACTTAGCCCGGCGCGCCGAAACGAGGCGATCGAACCTGCTGGACGCTCCGCGAGGCCGGCGGGCGGTGAAGACGCGCTGGCGCGGGCGGCGAGCGAGTCGATGCGTCTCTGCAGGCGATTTTCACCTTCCAGGCCGCCGGGGGGGCTCATTTGCCCATGATCCGCTGCAGCAGGGTTGGCGGCGATACGGACTTGTCCTCCGCGCCCACTAGCCCAACCGCCAGACCGTGCAATTCGCTGACGGTTTTGGGCTGGCGCGCCACCTCCACGAATGGCTTGGCGCGCTCGGCCGCCGTCACGGCGGCCTTGGCGTCGAAGGGTATGGCATAGGCGATTTTGGCGCCGATCCCGCGCTCGAAGTCCGCGCGGCTGACCTCTCCCGCGACGCCACCCATCCGGTTGACGATCACAAACAGCCTTGCGTTGTCCCGAATACCCTTGATCAGCCCGATCAGCCGCTGGGTGTCGCGCATGGCTGGAAGGGAAAGGTCGGTGACGATCCCGATCGCATCGGCCACCCCAAGCACATGGCGCGTCATGGGACCCAGGGACCGGGGAAGATCCACCACGATGCAGTCCACACTGGTGGTCAGATCGGTCAACAGCGTGGCCAGACCATCGTTACCGAGATTCAGCGTGTCCTCGAGCGGCTCCTCGGCGCCGAGGAGCCGCAGGCGATCTCCCGCGCTGGTCATCGCCGCGCCGATCAGCAAGCTATCGATGCGATCCGGGCTGCCGAGGATTTCGCGAAATCCCCGACCGGGCTCGATATCAAGGCTTAACGCTAGGCTGCCGAAGTGAAGATCCAGATCGACCAGCACCACCTGCTGCTGTTGCTGCGACAGGATCCAGGCCACCGACAGGGCGATGGTCGTGGTTCCCACGCCGCCCCGTGCGCCGATCATCGCGACCTGGCGGGCCGCGGTCGGCCGCGCCGCCGCGCGAGGCTCGTCGCGCGTCGCCATCTGGATCGCGGCCATGACCGCCTGGCTGGACACCGGCTTGATCAGATAGTCGGAGACGCCCATGTCGATCAGCCGGCGATAGAGCCCGACGTCGTTGAGCATGCCGATAACCAGTACGTGGGTTCCGCCGCCGCAGAACTCGGCCAGGGCGCTCATCGCCAGCAGGGGATCGTCGCTGTCGCTGATATCCACCAGCAGAAAGCCCGGGACCGCGGCGCCCTGAATCAGTTTCAGCGCAGCTTCGGCTCCGCCTTCACGAACCTTCGGGTTCTGCCAACCCATCTGCAGGGCGGCTGTCTTCACGGTCTCGCGCGTTATGGCGTCGTTGACCACGGCCAGGAACTGGCCGTTCGAGGCGCGTGTCACGCCGGCGCGCGATCCGTCGATCCTGGCGGCGGCGGTCACTGGGTGGTGCTCGCGCCCGGGGTTACCGTGAAGGTGGTGGCGCCGGGCACGGAACTGGAACTCCCACTGTCCACCACCTTGCCTTTGCGATAGCTGTGCATGGCCGCCACAGCTGCGTTGCCCACCACCCCGCCCATCGCCTGTCCGGCCAGAAGATCGCGCGAGTTGGCGACCATGGCCGCCAGATTCATCGCCGTGGCGCATCCGAAATCGCTGTGCAGTGTGTTGTCGAAATCATTGCCGGGCGGCTTGGTCCAGTTAGGGCAGTCGGGGGCGGTGGCCACCGCATGCTCGATTTGCAGGCGCAATTCCCCATCGGGCTCGCTTGCCGATACAGTCAGCGATACGACCAGTCCCTCTCGAGATAGGCCGGACAGCAACGCCGCCGCGCGCGCCTGGGCCAGCTGGCTTGGCGCCCGCTCAATCACCACCACATCGCCCCGGCCGAGGTCCCCTATCGCGAACATTACGTTCAGCGCGGCGATCTGACTGGCGTCGGGAGACTCGGCGCCCGGTGCGTAGTGGACCGCCAGCGTCCGCTTCACGAAAGTGACCACAACACCATGGGGGACGGAGGCGTAGGGCGAGGCGGGCTCGGGCTGACGCGCCGTGGCGCAGGCGCTCAGGCACAGCGCCAGAAACATTGAGGTCCCGGATGTCCTGGCCCAGGATGTTTTTGCATGGTGGATCATGGCCGGAAGCCTTTCGGAGCGGCGCCGACGACTGTCGGCGGAGGCCGGGTGTAATCCTCCCCGTGCAGGATTCGGGCCTTGTCGGTCGGGGCGACATAGCCGTCGGTCGGCACGGCCAGACGACCGGACGCGGGACGGACGATGTAGGGCGTGACGATGACGACCAGTTCGGTCTCGTTGCGCTCGAAGCGATCCGATCGGAACAGCGTCCCCAGCACGGGCAGGTTGCCCAGGCCCGGAAACTTCTGCAACTGATGGGAGACATTGTTTTGCATCAGCCCGGCAATGGCGAAGCTCTGGCCGCTGGCCAGGTCGACCGTGGTTTCCGCCCGCCGCGTGGTCAGTGCCGGAACCGTGATGCCACCAATGGTGACTGCCCCGACATTCGACAGCTCGCTGACCTCGGGTTTGACCGCCAAATTAATCCGACCGCCATCGGTGATCGTCGCCACCATGCCCAGGCTGACGCCGTATTTCTTGTATTCGATCGTGATTGAGGTAAGCCCCTGGGGTACTGGGATCGGATATTCACCGCCCGCCAGAAAACTGGCCGGCGCGCCGGACACCGCGGTCAGGTTCGGCTCGGCCAGCACGGTGACCAGGCCTTCGCTGTCAAGAGCGTCGATCACCGCGCTCAAATCGAATGGGCCATTCTTGAATTCCACGCCGAGCTTGTTCAGGCCTTGGAGGATAGGGCTGGATTCAGTGATGCCGCCGATGCCGGTGGCGGCGCCGAAGGCGAACTGGCCGTTCTGAGGGACATTGCTCCAGTTCACGCCGAAGGCCTTGATGATATCGCGTGACACCTCGACCACCCGCACGCGCAGATTGACCTGGTTGGGCGCGTCGACGCGCAGGGTATTGATCAGGTGGTCGGCGTCGGGCACGAAGCGCGCCGCGATGGTCTTTGCGGTTTCGGCCTCGGCGACCGTCGCCACCGCACCCGACAGCACCACGGCGTTGTTGGTCGTGCTGACGGTGATGTCGCTGTCCGGCAGCAGGCGCTTGAGATCCCGCTGTAGCTGGGAAGTATCGAAGTCGACGTCCACGTCGAAGTCGGCCAGCATCTCGTCGTGGTCATCGAGCGCCATCAGGGTGGTTTCCCCGGGCGCCTTGGCGATGAGATAGACCGTGGTCGGCGATTTCACCTGCACGTCGGCGATCTTGGAATCACCGATGAACACGCTCGAGGCCGGGGCGGCGAAGCGGATCATTCGCCCCTTGGCCACGCCGAGGTTGATGTGGGAGCGCTCCGGTCCGGTATCGGCCGCCACGGCGGGCGGGGCTACCCCCGACAGAACAGCCAGGGCAGCCATGGCGAAAAAGAAAAGGGCTGGGGTAGGATTCACTGGGTCGCTCCTGCCGGTTTCGGCCGGCCCGGCATCGCCACCTCTGTGGCGGCGCCATCACCCCTGACGACAAACACCCGCCGCTCGAAATGAGGGGCGGTCGCGGTCGTCGGCGTCGTCGGATTTTTATCGGCCGCCGCCGCCGCCGGGTGGATATAGACACCGTGGGTGGCGTCGGTGTCCGAAGTGCCAGTAACCGGCGTGGCGCGATCCGTGTCTCCGGGTGAACCCAGGCTATGCAAGGTGAGGTTGATCACGCCCAAATCGATCGCGACGGCCAGAATTTCGGCCTGTTTCGGTGTAACCTCCAGGCTGACCGTTTTCGGCGGAGCCTGCCCCTTTAGGTCGCCTTTCTTATCGTCGCTGAAGGCCTGATCGATCCCGACGACGCGCAGATTGCTCAGTATCGTTTGACTTACACGGCGTGGATTGCCCTGACCGCTCGCTGTCGGGACGGCCATACTGACGATCACATCCACCCGGTCGCCTGGCGCGAGAAAACCGGCCACGCCAGTGGCGGCGTTGACGCTGATAGTCATCGCGCGGGTTCCCGGCGACAGCATCGCCGCCATTGCGCTCTTGTCCCCAGTACGGGCGACTTCGCTGGGAATGACCGGCTCGCCCGCCACCAAATGGACACGCACGATCGAGCCAGCCAGGTTGGGCGCGCGCCCTCGGCCAAGGACAATATAATCGGCCGGCGCGTCGTCACCGGGCCAATCCTGCCAGCGCACCGAGTCGGCCGTCAGAATGGCGCCCACCGGCAGGTCAGCCTTGGCCACCATGACCCGCACCGCGACCGGGCCGGCGGCGACAGCCTGCCCGGTCATGGGGGCGGGTCGGCCGTGAAGCCATTGCTGGGCCAGGAAAAACGCGCCGGCGGAAAGCAGCAGGGCGAAAACGATGAAGACCAGACGCCTGGGCACGATACTTCAATCCCCTCAGAACGTCATTGGATCGCGGCGAAGTGCTGAAGGATCACCCAAAGGCCGCCCATGGCGATGGCGACGCCGAACGGCATTGGCTGACGGCCCATGGGGCGCGCATCGCTGATCGAGACGGAAGGGTGTATCGGCATCAACTTTCCAACCGGCGAGAGGATCACCAGCGCCAGCGCGCCAGCCGCCATGGATGTGACCAGGGCGAAAGGCGCCAGCATGGACGGCCCAGCCCAAAGGCAAGTCGCCGCCAGGAGCTTGACGTCGCCGCCGCCCATCCAGCCCCGGGCGAATATGAAAACGCCGACCGCCAGGACCGCCAGGCCGGTCAGCAGGCCGCCAATAACGAACACCGGCGGCATGAAGGCCGCCATCAGCAGGAAACTACCCGCCACTGTCGCTGAAATTACGTTTGGAATGATGTAGCGGCGGACATCCACCACCGCTCCCCAGGCAAGAGCGCCGGTCGCTAGCGCCAGAATTGCGGTCATCGCAAAGCCGGTAAGAGACAGCATCGATTAGCCTCGCGGGAAAAAACGATGCGGGACAGAGGTGGTCGCCCCCGCCCCGCTAAACTGTTGGTTAGACCGACGCCGCCGATTAAGCGGAGGGCGTCATGGCCGTGTCGACGTCACCGCCCACACTGCCAAAACCGGTGCTCAGGCTGGTTCCAAGCAGTGTCACCGTGCCGATAATCACCACCGCGATGAGGCCAGCGATTAGGCCATACTCGATGGCCGTGGCGCCATCTTGGTCTTTGAAGAGCGCAATAAGCGTTGTCATTTTCAATTTCCTTGATCTCGATGGCTGAACGGATGCAAAAATCATCGCGGCCGTCTGAAGTCATAAACGACTTCACTATGTCGATTTGTACTGTGATATTAGAGTAAAATTTTGAATATATACTAATTTATACCAATACGATCGCGGTAATTTGCAATATAGTACGGCAACTCGGAGCGGCGGTGGCGCGCCCGGTAGGGTCACCTCCACCACCACTCCGGCAATCGTTATTAGGAGGACGGCGTCATGGCCGTGCTGACCTTACCTTGGATGGTGCCGAAGCCAGTCGACAGGCTTGTGCCGAGGGTGGTCACGGTGCCGATAATGACAACGGCGATCAGTCCGGCGATCAGGCCATATTCAATAGCGGTGGCCCCGTCTTGGTTGGCGCCGAGTTTCTTAATAGCAGTGATATAGTTCATGATTAAATCCCCGTTTTGGAGTGGTTGATACGCAACCTGACAATGACTGCTATTTTGACCTTTTCAATCGAAATATACAGCTCAAAAGGACCAATTGTTACATTTAGTTGACAATTATAGTTTGATTCTCCTATTCCTTTGGATCAAATTTGCAGTGGCTCTTCTGTTTCCCGGAACGCGGCCGTTCTCTTCCGCAAACCGTTGTAAAGTCATCAAAAAGCCAGGGGTGGACGAGGACGCCCGGGATCCAAAAAACCAGCGCCTCGGTCTTCAAGCCTCTTTCAACCGCCTTCCAAGCAGCCCTCGCATGGGCCAGGCGATGGCCTCCATCACACTCGCCGGGCCCGGCTCGTCCGCAAGGCCGGTCGGCGGGTGTTCGCCGGGTCGGGGCCGGCGGTAGGCGCCGCTGAGAACGTCGAAGATCGGCAGCAGCGCCGCGAAATTGCAATTCTCATCTCCGGGCACGCGAGAGTGGTGCAGGCGATGATATCGCGGTGCATTCAACAGCCACGACCAGCGGCCAAACGCCAACCCGACATCGAGATGAAGCACGTAATTGTAGTAACCAAAAATACTATATATCGTTAAAATGATCGTAGAAACCTTCAATATGCATCCCAATATCAAGTACATTGTCAGCATTTTCAACACCCTATCCATCCAAAAATGACGAATTGTTGTTGACACATTGACATTTGCATCACTGTGATGCAAAGCGTGCATCGACCATAGCAACGGAATTTTGTGCTGTGCGCGGTGAAACAGGTATTCCATACCGTCCATGGCCACCAGATAGACCACCGCCCCCACCACCAGGCCCCAGCCGTGGCTCGGCAACGCGATCAGCCCTCCGCCCAGAGCATTGACCACCAGCACGGTGAAGCCCCCGATGAGCGGCGACAGTAGGCCTTGGAGGAATGACGCGGGAACGAAACAGGCCATATTGAACAAGGCTGCCCGCGCCGCCTGGGGTGAGCGGCGGAGACTTTGCTCTATGAAATAGCCAGCAGCGACGCATAGCCCGCTACCCACCACCACGGCGATGAACGTCTCTATTTCCAGCACGAGTATCGATCCTGTCCATATTTTCAATAGAATATCAGTGCCGTCCTCGATAAAATCCTTGATTGTTGGTTTGAACAAGCGGAAAGATTGCTGATATCGGCGACATTTTATCGCACAATTCACATTTATTTACTATTTTAGTTTGAATTTTACAAATTACTGCTCAGTGTTCATTGCGTCGACGCTGATCCGGCGAATAATTATGCGAAGTGATTTCAGGACCCATGCCGAAGTCAGAGAGAGGAGAGATCAGGCGTCGTCGCGGTGCGTGGCGGCTCGACAACCGTGGAACCACGGCCATCGAGTTTGCTCTGATCGCCCCCACGCTGTTTCTGATGCTATTCGGCTGCATGGAGTTCGGCCGCATGGTGTGGACCGAGGGCGCGCTGAATTTCGCGGTGCAGGAAGCCGCTCGGTGTGCGTCGGTGACGCCGTCGACCTGCGGCACAGCCAGCCAGATCACGACCTATGCCGCCAACGAAATCTCGCCGAGCTACATCCCGGCGACCGCCTTCACCTCGACGACCGCAACCTGTGGCCACCAAGTCAATGCGTCCTTCGTCTACCCTTTCGTGATGATCAACCTGTTTCCCAGCACCGTCACCCTGACCGCCATGGCTTGCCTTCCTTGAAAGCCGGACCTCCCCTGAAAGGAATGTGCGATGAAAGCCGCTAGCTCCGCGCCGATGGCGCCCTTGGCTCCGTTTATCCGCGCTCGCAAGGCTCCCGACGTGGCGCGACCGGAAACCTTTGCGATCCTGGGGCGGGTGGCGGCTTGCCTGTGGTTCACGTCGCTGACGCTGTTTTATGCTCAACCGCTGGCAGCCATGGTGCACGCCATTCGTCCCGGAGATCGCGCCTTTGCGGACTGGGCGCCCGTCGTCTCGCGCGTTTGCACCCTGGCCTTCTTCCTGGTCCAGGCTTGGCTGATGCTGGCCCGACGCTCGCCGGTGGCCAGAGCCGAGGGACTCTCGCCGGTGGTTATTTCACTGCTTGGCACCTATGGAGTCTGGGTGATCGCTTTCCTGCCCCAGGCGGAGGCCTCGCCGCCGATCGAGCTGCTGTCCGCGGCGATCACGCTGTTGGGCAGCCTGATGATCATTCTGGCCATCGCCTTTCTTGGGCGTTCATTCAGCATCGCGCCTCAAGCCCGGACGCTGATCACAGGTGGACCTTACCGAATCGTGCGGCACCCGCTCTATCTGGCCGAGGAAATCGCCATCGTCGGTGTTTTGATCCATGTCGCCTGGTATGCCGCCATTCCTTTCATGCTGGTTCATCTCGCGCTGCAGATCCGCCGGATGCGCTATGAGGAAACGCTGCTGCGATCGGCGTTTCCGGAATACGGCGACTATGCTAGACGCACGGCGGGTCTGATCCCCGGGATCTGGTAGAGGTCCGCTCTGCCGCCGGCCCGGAGCCAGGAGCGCGGGCGTCCCGCAACCTTCCACGCGTTCTCAGGCGACCCCACGGGCCTTTGTCGGCGAACCGCCCCGCGCTCCGGTGCCTGGGAGCCGCGAACCGCCAGCTATCCGACTCGGCATGGCCTTCTTTCAAGTTACTGCGACTGGACCGGGTCGGGCCGGGGCGCGGGGGTCTTCGCCCGCAACCTTCCTTATCTCCCCGACGCCCCACCTGGCTTTGCGAGCGATACGCCCGCGATCCGGTGGCAAGGCGTCACGAACCGACCACCAAACAATTCGGCATCGTCGAAGCACCGCCAACCACAAAAGGCCTCAAGGCGGTGTCGCCTTGAGGCCGGTTCTTGCAATATGATCTACAGTTTAAGATATCAACAAGGCTTAGTAATGAAGCCCGCCATGAAATATTAGACGATTCGAAATCCCCTTTTGTATGAATATCCCGGTATAATAAAATCACCAAATTCTGGCGCCAATCCCTTGTAATTAGGCGACGCGGGATTGCCGACCATTCAAGGAGGCAGCCCCGAGGGCATGGAGCGCTGGAACGTGCTCGAAGCCATCGCCCCGCCCCCGCTCCGAATCGACGCCGTCAAAACGTCCGGCGATCACGGACGGTGCGTCTTCCTGACCGGCGATGACGTCGAACGGCTGAATCCGGCCACTGAGGCTCGCGCTGGCCTCTCCGGCCCGGCTCCACATCTGCTGGAGGCTGCGCAGCGTCTTGCTGCACTTGGTGATGTCCTCACGGCTCAGGGCGCCATCGTGGAGCGCGTCCAGATAGTGGTCGTTCATCTCCTGAAGCCTGGCGCACAGGTCGGCGCCTTTCTTGGAGTTGCGGACCATGATCACGCGCCGGTCGTGATCCGAACGCGTTTGTACGACATACTCCGATTCCGTCAGCTTCTTGAGGTTGTAGGAAACGTTGGAGCCCAGATAGCAGCCCCTCCACAACAACTCACTTGCCGTCATCTCAGAATCACCGATGTTGAGCAATATCAATGCGCGAACATTATTGATATCCCTGATTTGCAGGGCATCCAGCTGCGCCTGTATAACCTCGAGAAATTGGCGGTGAAGGCGTTCAGCTAAGACGAAAACCTCTAAAAATGATGCTTGTTGCATTATATTGGCCTCTATTAAATATTAATATATCTTTATACACGTATTACCCGAATTTATTGTGACCATGCTTACAACGCGAAGCCACTTAACTGATTAAGAGACCCAGACCCCCGTCCAACGCCCTTCGAGTTAACTCAATTACGGTATGACGTTCGAACCAAAAGCACGATGCGACATAGTGGCTCACGCTTTACAAAACTCAGTAAATTACACCGCCACGCAGCCTCATAACATTTCGTAACATTTTTTAGCTAGCCCCTCTGTGAAGGGTCGAACGCGGGCGGCCTCCTGCGCGATCCATGAGCAGAATCAATCATTACGCGACCTCAACCGCCCCCCAACTGCCTACGGAGCAGGCGACTCAAGGCGCCGGCGTCACTCCACCAGGCTGTTGGACTTGGAGCCTATGCCGGTCACGCCGGCTCCGGTGCACTGGTTGCTGAACTTCGAGCCGCCGCTGAAATTGACGGCCCAGGCTATCAGCTGGGTGCAGCTCGACCCGTTGGTGCTGCCGTTGCTCCAGTTGACCAGCTGGGTGGGGACATAGATCGCGCCGGTGACCATCATCTGCGAGCCTCCGGCGAATGTCACACTGCCGCTGCTGGGGGCGTTGCGGTCCATCATGATCGCCAGGCCTTTTGTAGGTCCCGTCGAGGGCGCGGTGAGGGTGACCTGGGTGCCGTTGTCGATCTGGGTAGTGGCGTAGTTGTTGCTCGTGCTGCTGGTCAGCGCGATGGTCACCCCCGCCGTCGCCGCCACCCGCGACCCGCCCGCCACCGAGAACGACCCGCGATCAATGATGTAGACGCCTGCGCTCATGGTGACGTTACTGGCGTTGCCGATTGCCAGGCCGTTGCAGTAAGTGCCCGGAGAGAGCGTCTGCGTCTTGTTCTGGACACTAAAGTTGGTCTGGTCGCAGCCATTGGGGACCGGCATCGCCACACTGGCATAGGGGTCGCTGGTTAAAGGTGCGCCGGTGAGAATTGTGCTGTTGACATTCAGATGAGAGCCGTTGTCCACAGTATAGTTGCCGACCAGGGTCACGTGATTGGCAGCGAGTTTTGCGCCCCCCGATACGTATAGGGCGTCGGGACCGCTGGCGTCGTCGGCGAGGCCGCAAGCGCTTAGATCCAGATTGGCGCCATTGTTGAGACTGATGTCCGTGGTCGCCGCGCTGTTGGCGGAGCCTGGATTCAGGGCCAGAACGCAGTAAAGCCCGCCGGCTGAGCCAATCAGCGCTACGCTGCGCGACGCCACCGACGCCGTGCTGGCAAAGAAACTGGCAAAAAACAGGCTCTCCGACTTGTTTACGATCACTTCGATTGCACCGGTGTTACTGGCGTTGGGTCCGGCGCTGGGTGGGTTGTTAACCGTCACGGCGACCCCGTTTACACCGTCGGTCAGGCCATATTGGGCTGTGATGGCCTTGGCGGCCGCCACCGCACCGGTGGCGGCGTCGCCCGCCGCCATGTCGACCGCCGCGCTGTAGGCAGCGGCGTCGGCGGCGCCCTGAGCCACGCGCTTGTCGCCGTACCAGTATCCGACGTCGATGGCCATGCCGGCAAACCCCATCAGCGCGGTCAGGGTCACGGCGACCACCACGGCGGTGGCCCCGGACTCGTCGCGCGCCAATCCTGAGATCAGGCGGGTCGGAGAGGCGAACATGCGCGGGGTCAAGGTCAACGGTTCCGGCGCTTAGCTGATACGGACCGTCGCCTGGGCCGACAGGGTAGAGGGCAGGCCGAAGGCCGACCAAGCGATGATCGGCGTGAAGGCGGCCTGGGCGCTGACCGTGACGTAGTTGCCCGCCGCCTGACCCGAGGGGCAGGTCGAGTTGTTGGCAACCACCAGAACCCCACTGGTAATGCAGCCCAAGGTCAGCGTCGGCGAGGGGCTGGCGGTCACGATGATCGGGGTGGCGCTGGTGACCGCGGTTTGGATGCTGCTGGAATTCCAGCCCGAGTGCATCGCGTAGTCGGCGCCCGCATGGGCCGCCACGGCCACTTCCATCGACTGGTAAGTCAGGGCGCCCAGATCGATCGTGCCGAATACCAGCACGACCAGTATCGGCGCGAGCAGGCCAAACTCCACCGCCGGGGAGCCGCCACAGTCCGCCAGCAAGCGGCCGATCGTGGCGGCGGCGGGCGGGGCCTGATGACGGGTGCGAGCGAGTTTGAGGGCCATTGCTGATTGATCCGATGATCGACAAACTAGCAGTCCCGAAGGTCTCCGTACGATTTTTCAGGTTCAACACAATTCAAATTATATTTTCAATTTGAATGGGTTCCGTCGAAAATTTCTTCTCTCTGGAACCCCACGGCAGACGCCCCCCTGGCGCGTCCGGCGCGGGAATGGCAGATAATGTCTCGTCCAATGCCGAAAGCCCCGCGATGACCCAAACCCCTCTGCCCTCGATCCTGCAACTGACTCCGCTTAATCCCAGCTATCGCGCCGACCCGCATGTGGCGCTGGACGATCTGCGCGCGCGGTGTCCGGTCTACCGTGACGAAACCGCCGGAAGCTTCATCCTGACGCGCTATGAAGATGTCCGCTCGATGGTCTCCGATCGCACTCTGTGGCGCGACCCAATCCACGCCGAGCCGGCGGCACGCATCAGCCGCGGCCTTGACGCAATTCCCGAGGGCGTGCCGCGCAGCGAGGCGGCCAGTATCCTGACCCTGGACGACCCCGACCACGCGCGCATCCGCCAGCCCCTGACCCAGGCCTTCTACGCCCGGGTGGCCAGATTCCGGCCGGAGGTGGAGCGCATCGTCGATGAATCTCTGGACCGTATCGACCCGACCAGGCCGTTCGATCTGATGGACACATTCTGCGTTCCCGTCCCGATCGACGCCATCGCCTCGATCCTGGGTGTCGACCACGCTCGCTTGGCCGAGTTTCGCGACTGGTCCGAAGGCCTGATCCAGGGCCTCAACCCGTTCCGCACCTCCGAACAGACCACCCATATGGAGCGGGCCGGTGAGGCCCTGACCGATTATTTCAACCGCACGATCGCCGAGCGCCGGGCCGAGCCGCGTGATGACCTGATCTCGGACATGACGCGGCTGCAACTCGAAGGCGTGCCGATCAACGACATCGAGCTGCGCATCAACCTGACCGCTCTGCTGGTGGGCGGCAACCTGACCACTACCGACCTGATCGGCAACGGGGTTCGACTGTTGCTGCTCAACCCCGGCGAACTGGCCAAGCTGAAGGCTGATCCCGGCCTGATCGGCCAGGTGGTCGAGGAGACCCTGCGCTATGAGCCGCCGGTGGACGCCACCGGGCGAATTGCCTCGCGGGACATGGAGGTGGGCGGCTATCCGGTGAAGACCTCGCAGGCCTTCACCTTCTTTCTGCGCGCCGCCAATCGCGATCCCGAGCGCTTCGAGAACCCCCACAGTTTCGACGTCACCCGGCCCCGCATTCCGCACGTGGCGTTCGGCGGCGGCGCCCACATCTGCATCGGCGCCCCCCTGGCCCGGCAAGAGGCCCAGATCGCGATCCCGAAACTGTTCGACCGATTCCCCAACCTGCGCATGGCCGATCCGGCCGCCGATCCGATCTGGCGCACCCTGCCCTTCTTCCGAGGGCTGGAGCGCCTCGACCTGAGTGCCTAGGGCCCCTACCCCTTTTGTTGGGACTTGCCCTAAAGGGGAAAGAGAGACGCCCTACTGCTCTCCCTTTGGGGGAGGAAAACCGCGAAGCGGTGGAGGGGGCTTTACCCCATCGCGCCGCCGCTGCACTCCAGGATCTGGCCGGTCACATAGTCGGACTCCGGGATACAGAACATATACACCGACCCGGCGGCGTCCTCGGGGGAACCGGGACGTCCCAGAGCCGTCGTCGCGCGCAGGCGCTCCAACGTCGCCGTATCCAGGCCGACCTTGAAGTCCCGCCCCGCCACGGCGATCGTGCGCGGCCCATCGTCCAGAGGCTGGGTCAGGCGGGTCTCGATGTGGCCGAAGGCGACGCAATTGACGGTGACATTGTATCGCCCCCACTCCTTGGCCAGCGACTTGGTGACCCCGAACAGCGCGGCCTTGCCGGCGGCGTAGGCGATCTGGGTGGCGGCGCCGTGCAGGCCCGAGACTGACGATATATTGACAACCTTGCGCGCCCGGGGGCGCCCCATGGTTTCGGTCTCCCGCCTGGCGGCCTCGCGGATAAAGGGTGTCGCCGCGCGCAACAGTCGGAACGGCGCCGTGGCGTGGACCGCCAGCATCGCCTCCCACTGCTCGTCGGACGTATTCTGGATGGTGGTGTTCCAGATATAGCCGGCGTTGTTGACGATGATGTCCACGCCCCCGAACGCGGCGATCGCCTCGCTGATCATCAACCCCGCGAACGCCGAGTCGGTTACGTCGCCCACCACCGCCCGCGCCTGGCCGCCCAACCCTTCGATCACCGCCAGGGTTTCCGCCGCGGGACCTTCGTCCAGATCGTTGATCACCAGGTCGGCCCCCTCGGCGGCCAGCTTCAGGGCGATCGCGCGCCCGATGCCACGCCCGGAACCCGTCACCAGCGCGGTCTTGCCGTTAAGCTTGCCCATGCAATCTTCCCTCTGAATTCATCGCGCTTTAAGCGCCGCCTCGAATTCGGCGGTTCGCCTGCCCCGCAGCGCCTCGCCAAGGAATACTAGCCCGAATCGCAGACGGCCGCGGAAGGTGGCGATCGTCGGCATTTCGGATCGGATCGCGGCGAGGCGGGGGGCGTCGGTCATGTCGGGCAAGGTAAGGCGGACATCGGAGTGTTCGGCGGCGGCGGCGTTCACCAGCATGATGCCATAGAATAGCCGGTTGATCTGCCGCATAAGCACGAAGCGGGCTCGCTGCTCGGGGCTGGGTGGACCGTCGAAATAGAGGTTCAGCGCCTGCTCGACTTCCGCTTCGTCAGCCGTGAACCAGTTGGCCAACGCCGCGATATCCACGAACCGGTCGGTCACCCCGGAAGCTTCCCAATCGATGATCCACGGCGTGGCGCCTTCGAAGATCAAATTGCTGGGGTTGAAATCGTTGTGGCTCGACACCGGGTCACACCCACGCGGATAGGCGCGCAGCAGATTGGCCCACAGCGAGAGCAACGGCGCCAGACCCTCACTGTTCATCACGCCCGACTGAGCGAAGCCGGACACGATCCTCGCCATACTATCCAGATATTCGCCACGGGCTGGAAACAGCGGCGCGGCGTGCAACCGCCGCAGCACATCGACCAGCGCTGCGAGCCACCGTTCCCTGGGCAAAGGCGGTCGCGCGACGCTCTGCGTGACCATACGCGTGATCGAGACCGCGTCGACCGTGTCGGCGTGGATCAGCGCCGGCCCCACTCCGGCCGCCGCCGCGATCTTCATACAGGCATATTGACGGGCGGCATCACGATGGACGTCGGCGGGCCCATCGACCCGTAGAACAAAGGCTTCCCCGCCGACCACCAACCGGAAGACCTGCGCCCCCGACGCACCCGGTGCCAAAATATCTATGGATTCCAATTTTTTTCCTGGGAAAGCTGATGCGATCGCACGCCGGGCAGCGTCATAGCGCGGCGCCGCCACCGCGCTCAGCAGCGTGGCCTCACGGGTGAAGGCAGCTTCCGTCAGGGTCAAGGCGTGGGCCCGGACATCGGGCGGCCACCCAGCCGTCCGGGCTTCGAAATCGCCACGCTTGTCGGCGTAGAGCGCCCGGATCGCCTCCTCATAGCCGACCGCGTCGCCGACCATGACGGTGGCGAACCGGTAGAGCGCGTCCCGGCCGCGACGGAGTCTGTCCGCGGGTCCACTGGTCCGCCGCGCCTCTTCCACCAGCCGCCGCAACGCCGCCGAGGCGCCGCCGTCCTGATCGGCGAGCCAGTCCCAATGCCGGGGCAGCAGGGTGACCTCCCGCGCCACGACGCCGAGCTTCGGCCTACCACGACCTCGGTTGCTCTTGTCATCGCCATCGGGCCGCGTGTCGGTGGCGGTCGGATCCACCTCGATCCGTTCGCTCGTCACGCTGTCGAAGATCAAGACTGTCGCAGTCTCGCCGGCCCCGACCGCCGCCTTCGCGACCACAGCCGTTTCAGCAAGCGGGCCGCGGGCTAATCGTCTATCTCCAGCAAAAACAATGGTTTGAGAATTCACAACACCGCCCCTTATAGAACGGTAATATTATATCCGGGTAATAATTACGAGGTCAATACAATCCGGACAAATATGAATCCTGCTCCAGCGACGCCGGCTACAACGTCAGCACGATCTTCCCGAAGTGCGCGCCGGCCCTCATGCTCTCGAAGGCGCCGCGCGACTCGTCGAGCGAGAAGCGCTTGTCGATCACCGGTTTGATGCCGTTTGCCTCGATGGCGCGGGTCATGCTCTCGAAATGTTCGCGGCTGCCGACGGTGACGCCGTGGATGTAGGCGTTGGATGCAAAGATGGTCGCCACGTTCAGATCCTTCACGAAGCCGCCCAGAATGCCGATTACGGCGATCTTGCCGCCCAGACGGATGGCGCGCAGCGATTGCTCGAATGTGCCGGCGCCACCGACCTCGATGACGTGGTCGGCGCCGCGGCCGTCGGTGTTGCGGCGCACTTCCGTGGCCCAGTCGGGTGTCGACTTGTAGTTGATCAGGTGGTCCGCTCCGAGCGCCCTGGCGCGCTCGAGCTTCTCGTCGGACGAGGATGTGGCGATCACTATCGCGCCGGCCGCCTTGGCGAATTGCAGGGCGAAGATAGACACGCCACCGGTGCCTTGCACCACCACCACGTCGCCGGACTTCACCTTGCCTTCGATGACCAGGCCGCGCCAGGCGGTCAGCGCCGCGCACGGCAGGGTGGCCGCTTCCTCGTCGGTGTAGCCGGCCGGGACGCGAGTTACGCCCTGTTCACCAAGCAGCACTTTCTGCTGCAGAACGCCGTCCAGCGTGCCCCCGAGCGCGCCGCCAAGGCCCTGAGGGGTCGGATCGCCGGAAAACCAGTTCTGAAAGAACAGCGGAGCGACGTGATCGCCGACCTTTACGCGGGTAACGCCGTCGCCGATCGCCGAAACCACGCCGGCTCCATCCGAGCAAGGCACGAATGGCGTGCGTCCCGAAGGCGCCATCACGGTCGCCAGGTCACGGTAGTTCAGCGTGGCCGCGGTGATGTCGACGACGATCTGACCCGGGCCAGGCGTGGGATCGGGCTTTTCGATAACCTTGAGGTTATCGATGCCGTAGGCGGATTCGAGGACGACAGCGCGCATTGTTCCCTCCAGATGGCCGCGCTTTGGCGTGGCGTGTGTGCTTGCACCGCTGGTGAACAGCCCTCCGAGGTCTTGCGCAAGCCTGTCGTCGCGGCGCCCAACCGCACATACAGGGCGGCCGGCACACTCGCCAACGCTTGTCGAAGGCGCCATGATTGGCCTCAAGCGGGGAAACCATGACTACTCCAACCACTGTCGGCCTGGCCGCTGTCATACTGCTCGGCATGACGCCGGGCGCGATGGCCGAAACGCCACAAGCCATCCTTTCCTCGCCCCTGGCCCCGACTAGCATCGTCGGCTCGGGGCTCAATGTGAACGACCTGGAGGCGCAGAAGGCCTGGTACATCGCCATGCTCGGCATGGGCGTGACGGCGACCTACCGGCGTGACGACGCGCCCTACGAATATGTCATGGGCCTGAAGGGCCCCGGGGGCGTCCTCGCCCTGCTCAAGGCCCCTCGCCCACCTGGCCCCAACGGCTTCGGCCGTGTTATCCTGGCAGGCCCCGACGCCAAGGCGCTGGCGAAAGACCTCGCGGCCCGCGGTGTCGCCATGCGCGAAGTGGTCCCGAACATCGCCTATTTCATCACCGACCCCGAGGGCAACGCCATCGAACTCTACACGCCGCCCAAGTCGTAACCGGCTTCTACCGCCATGATGGGGCCAGGGCCTCGCGCCGGACTGTGCGCGGTGTTAGGTTGTTTTTCACGGTTGTCGTGAATCCGTTTCGTGACCACCCGAACCCGCAAGGAAGCCGAGATGAGCTCTTTCCGCAGGCGCGCCGGAATCGCGGCGATGATTGTCTTGGCCGGCGCCTCCCTGGTTGCCTGCGCCACCAAGCCCAAGCCCGCCCCGGTGGTTCAGGCTCCGCCTCCTCCCACGCTACCGTCGCCCGCGCCGCCGCCGCCCGAGGCTCCGCCTCCTCCCCCGCCGCCGGCTCCCACCGGCCCAGTTGCCGGCTCGACCCAGGATTTCGTGATCAACGCCGGCGACTTGGTCTATTTCGACTATGACAAGTTCGCCGTGCGCGACGACGCCCATGCGGTTCTCGACGCCCAGGCCGCCTGGCTGCAGCGCTATCTGGCGGTGCATGTCCGCATCGAAGGCAATTGCGACGAGCGCGGCACCCGCGAATACAACTTCGCCCTGGGCTCTCGCCGGGCCAGCGCCGTGCGCGACTATCTGATCGGCAAGGGCCTCTCCACCGCCCGGATCGAAACCATCTCCTACGGCAAGGAAAAGCCCGTCGACACCGGCACCGGCGACGAAGCCTGGGGCCACAACCGTAACGGCCACACGGTCATAACCCAGGGCGCCCGATAGGCGGCCTGGGCAAGCCGCGTCGATGACGAAAGCCGCCAAGACCTGGCTGACGCCGGTGCTGGCCGCCGCCTTCCTGACGGTCGGCGCGGGTCAGGCGCTCGCTCAGGTGTCGCTGGACGAGCCCCTCGACGAACACGCCGCCAAGCGCCTGGACCGTATGGAAAAGGCGATGAAGGAAATCCGCGCCATCGTCTTCCAAGGCCGCGAGACTGGCGCGCCGGTGGTGGTTCAGCCGGCCGAAACCCAAAGCCAGGTCGCCGGCATGGGCGACAAGATCAACGACATCAACCAGACCCTGGCGCGTCTCAACGGCGCCCTTGAGGTTATCAAACACGATCTGGACCAGTCGCGGCAGGAAGCCGTCGATCAGCGGACCGCCAACGCCGTGCTGCGTGAGCAGGTGGCGTCGTTGCAGAAGGCGGCCAAGGATCTGACACCGGCCCCGCCACCGCCTGTCGCCGCCGCCACGCCCTCGGACCCAGCGGCGGCTTTCGCGGCCGCCAAGACGGCGTTCGACGCTGGCGACAAGGCCTCGGCGGAGTCGGGGTTCCGCGACTATGTGGATAGATATGGCGAAGGTCCGGGCGGGCCGGAAGCCAGGTTCTGGCTGGCCAAGACCCTGATGGCGCGCCGCGCCTGGCCGGACGCCGCCACCGCCGAGATCGGGGCCATTCGCGGCTGGCCACGCACGCGCTGGGCGCCCGAAGCGGTGCTGGATCTATCGAAGTCCCTAGTGGCAATGGGCAAGACCGAGGATGCCTGCCAGACCCTCGACGAACTGACGAAGCGCTACCCCAAGGCCGCGCCCACGGTTCTCAAGGGCGCTGTGGCCGTGCGGGCCAAGGCGCAGTGTAGCTAAACGCCAGCCGGCTGCCTTGACCCGGCTGGCGCGCCCTTCACCGCTACGCGGTCCCTCTCCCCCAAAAGGGGAGGGGATGGATACCTCAGAATTCGCCCTATCTCTCTCTTCCCTCTATGGAAGAAGTCCCTCGAAGGCCGGATGGGGGCTCCAGCCTGGCGACAAGCCTCAACCGCCAAACACGCTCGACCCCGTCCGCATGGACAACGTGCTCGACGCGCGGCTGTCGACCAATCACCCCGCACCCATCGTCGTCGGGTTTTCCGGTGGTGGCGATTCCCTGGCGCTGATGCTCCTGGCCAAGGCCTGGGCCGATCGCCATCGTCGCCGCCTGCTCGCCCTGACCGTTGATCACCGTCTTCGGCCCGAGGGCGCGGATTGGGCGCTGTGGTGCCGCCGCCGGGCCGAGAGTCTTGGTATCGAACACCGCACGCTTGTCTGGGAGACGGAGAAACCTTCGTCCGGCCTGTCGGCGGCGGCTCGCCAGGCCCGCCACGCCCTGCTGGCCGACGCGGCTCGGGAGGCCGGCGCCAGCGTCATCCTAATGGGCCACACCGCCGACGATTGCGAAGAGGCGGCGATCATGCGCTCGGCAGGGTCGAGCGTTCCCTCGCCCCGGCAATGGTCGCCCTCCCCGGCCTGGCCCCAGGGCAGAGGCGTGTTCGTGCTCCGTCCGCTGCTCGACATCCGCCGGGCCGATCTGCGCGATGACTTGGCCCGTCTCGGCGAAACCTGGATCGAAGACCCGGCCAATGCCGACTTGTCCAGCGCCCGGGCCCGGGCCAGAAAGTCCTTAAGCCGTGGCTCGGGCGCGCCGTCGATCGGGACGGTTTCGGCGCCCCCGCCGGGCGACATTGCGGACGTTATTGAAGGTCCGGCGGCGGATCTGCGGCTGCCGGCTGGGTGGCTCGTGTCGGCCGCCGACCTCGGCGCCGCTTTGCTGTCAGTGGGCGGTGGCAGTCGGCCGCCCCGACCCGAGGCCCTCAATCGATTGCTGGAGAAGATCAGGCTGGGCGAACCCTTCGTGGCCACCCTGGCTGGTAGCCGCATCGCGTTCGACGGCGCCACGGCGCATGCCGTGCGGGCGACGGCCGATCACCGCCACCACGTCGGCGGCGATGTCCATCTGGCGTTGAATGAAACCGTAGTCTGGGACGGACGGTTCGAGGTGCGAGCGATGGTGGCGGGCGCCCGGGTCGGTCATTTGGCCGGCCGCGCCGCGCGCCTCGCCCCGACCGCCCGTCAGGACGTCCTGGCCATACCCGCCGCCGCCCGCCTTGCCCTGCCGGCGATCATCCACGCGGATGGGAGTATCGAATGCCCGACTCTTCGCCAAAACCCGGATTTCGCGGTCCGGACCCTGGCCTGGAGCCGTCTGGCCGCCGCCCGTGGCGCGATTGTGAACGAAGCGGCGCCGTGGCGCATGGCGAAAAGCGATCGTCCATCCTAAATGACGGTATTGAGCCATATGAGGCGTTTGTGATGACTATGCGTAACTTGGCGATATGGGGCGTGATCGTCGTCGCCCTGGTCGCGATTTTCGGTGTTCTGAACAGCGGAAGCCACGGCGGGTCGGCCCGCCAGGTCACCTATTCCGAGATGCTCGCCAAGGTCGACAGCGGCGAGATCAAAAAGGTCAAGATCCACGGCCAGACCCTGGAGGCCACCGATCGCCAGGGCGCGACCCTGACCACCATCGGCCCCAACGACACCCAGGACCTTGAGCATCGCCTCGAGGCGCACGGCGCCGGGTTTGAATTCGAGCAGCCGGGCGCGGGCCTGATCCCGACGATCCTGGTTAATATGCTGCCGATTCTGCTGTTGATCGGCGTCTGGGTGTTTTTCATGCGCCAGATGCAGGGCGGCGCGCGCGGGGCTATGGGCTTTGGCAAGTCCAAGGCCAAGCTGCTGACCGAGAACAAGAACCGCGTCACCTTCGACGAAGTCGCCGGCGTCGATGAGGCCAAGGAAGACCTGACTGAGATCGTCGATTTCCTGAAGGACCCCGCAAAGTTTCAGCGTTTGGGCGGCAAGATTCCCAAGGGCGCCCTGATGGTCGGCCCTCCGGGCACCGGCAAGACGCTGCTAGGCCGCGCGGTGGCCGGCGAGGCGGGCGTGCCGTTTTTCTACATCTCCGGCTCCGACTTCGTGGAAATGTTCGTCGGCGTCGGCGCCAGTCGCGTGCGCGACATGTTCGAACAGGCCAAGAAGAACGCTCCCTGCATTATCTTCATCGACGAAATCGACGCGGTCGGCCGCCATCGCGGCGCGGGCCTCGGCGGGGGTAACGACGAGCGCGAGCAGACCCTCAACCAGCTGCTTGTCGAGATGGACGGCTTCGATCCCAACGAGAGCATCATTGTTATCGCCTCGACCAACCGTCCCGATGTGCTCGATCCGGCCCTACTGCGGCCGGGCCGTTTCGACCGGCAGGTGGTTGTGCCTAATCCCGACGTTGGCGGCCGCGAAAAGATCTTGCGCGTTCACATGCGTAACGTGCCCCTGGCCTCGGATGTCGATGTCAAGGTCATCGCCCGCGGCACGCCCGGTTTCTCCGGCGCCGATCTGGCCAACCTAGTCAACGAAGCCGCCCTAATGGCCGCCCGGCGCAACCGCCGCATGGTCCTGCATCGCGACTTCGAAGAGGCCAAGGACAAGGTGATGATGGGCGCCGAGCGCAAGTCCATGGTCATGAGCGACGACGAAAAGAAGAAGACCGCCTATCATGAGGGTGGCCACGCCCTGGTAGCCCTTTCGGTCCCGGCCGCCGACCCGGTGCACAAGGCCACCATCATCCCGCGCGGCTTGGCGCTGGGCATGGTCATGCAGCTGCCCGAGGGCGACCGCCACTCGATGGACTATGAACAGATGACCTCGCGGCTGACGATCATGATGGCCGGCCGCGTGGCCGAGGAGCTGATCTTCGGCAAGAACAAGATCACCTCGGGCGCTTCCAGCGACATCTCGGCGGCCACCGGCTTGGCCCGGAACATGGTCACCCGCTGGGGCTATTCCGACACCCTGGGCACGGTCTCTTATGGCGACAACCAAGAAGAGGTGTTCCTGGGCCACTCGGTGGCGCGCACGCAGAACGTGTCGGAAGATACCGCCCAGAAGATCGACTTGGAAGTCCGCCGTCTGGTCCAGGGCGGCGAAACGGAAGCGCGACGCATCCTTACCGAGCGGCTTGACGATCTGCACATCGTGGCCAAGGCCCTGCTGGAATACGAGACCCTGTCGGGCGATGAGATCATTAATGTTGTCAAGGGCGTGAAGCCCAACCGCGAGGATGTGGAAGGTCGCATGCCCCCCGCGCCACGCCTCTCGGTGCCCCTGGCCCCGAGACCGGAATCCGAACCGGCGTGATGGCGCTTTTCTCCCGCCCGCGTGGTTCTGGGCGGGAGACTTCTTTGACGCTGCCCCTCGTCATGGGCGTCATCAACGTCACGCCCGACAGCTTCTCGGACGGTGGGCGGTATTTCGGTCTCGAGCAGGCCTTGGCCCGGGCCGAACATATGATCGCCGAGGGCGCCGATGTTCTGGACATCGGCGGTGAATCCACCCGCCCGGGAGCGACTAATGTTTCCGAAGGCGAAGAATTGGCCCGCGTCGTTCCGCTGATCGCCGCACTGCGCGAGCGCACCCCGACGCGTCTTTCCATCGACACCCGCAAGAGCGCCGTGGCGCGGGCCGCCATCGGGGCCGGGGCTGCGATGTGGAACGACGTAACCGCGCTGACCGGTTCGCGGGACAGCCTCGCCACGGCCGCCGAACTCGGCTGCGACGTCGTGCTGATGCACATGCAAGGCGAGCCGACGACGATGCAGGTCGCGCCCCGCTATGGCGATGTCGTCACCGAGGTCGTCGGCTGGCTGGCCGCGCGGGCCGAGGCGGCGATGGCCGTTGGCGTGGCGCGGGATCAGATCTGGCTCGACCCTGGCATCGGCTTTGGCAAGACCCTCGCCCACAACCTCGCCCTGCTCGCTGCGCTTGACCGCCTGGTCGCGCTGGGGTTTCCGGTTCTGCTGGGTGCAAGCCGCAAGGGCATGATCCGTAAGGCCGATCCCACCGCTGTTGAGACCATGGACCGGCTGGGAGGATCACTGGCGATCGCGCTAGCCGGCATGCGGGCCGGCTGCGCCATGGCACGCGTTCACGATGTGCGCGAAACGGTTCAGGCGTTCAAGGTGGCGCGGGCGATCGATTCGGCGAGACCAGTATATGTCTGAGTTCCTCGGCCGGGTGCTGATTATCGCCGGCTCGGATTCCGGCGGTGGGGCCGGCGTCCAAGCCGACATCAAGACCGTGACGGTGCTGGGCGGCTACGCGGCGACCGCCATTACCGCCATCACGGCGCAGAATACCCTGGGCGTATCGGCCATCCACCCCCTGCCCCCGGCCCTCGTCGAGGCCCAGGCCCTGGCCGTGCTGGACGACATCGGCGCCGACGCCTTGAAGATCGGAATGCTGGGCGATGTGGCCATGTGCGAGGCGGTCGCCCGGATATTGGACGGCGCGAGCGCGATACCCGCCGTGGTCGACCCGGTGATGATCGCCAAGGGTGGCGCGGCCCTGCTGCAAGACTGCGCGATCCAGGCCCTGCGAGAACTGATGGTTCCCCGCGCCTGGCTGCTGACGCCCAACGCCCCCGAGGCCGCCACCCTGACCGGCCTGACCGTCGAAACCACCGACGACCTGCGCCGGGCCGGCGAGGCGCTACTGGCAATGGGCGCCCAAGCGGTGCTGATGAAGGGTGGTCACGTGGCCGGAAACACCGTCATCGACGTGCTGATGACCCCTGCCGGCGAAACCACCTTCGAGAGCCCCCGCATCGAAACCCGCCACACCCACGGCACCGGTTGCACCCTGGCCTCGGCCTGCGCCGTCGGTCTCGCCCAGGGCTTGCCGGTGGAACAAGCGGTGGCGCGGGCCTGGGGCTATACCGGCGAGGCCATTCGCCACGCGCCCGGTTTCGGGGCCGGACATGGTCCTCTAGGCCACGGATGGGCGCTGAAGGGACGCTGAGCAGCGATGGGGGATCTTGAGACGCGGTTATGCGCGGTTTTACGCGGAGATGTTCATCTGTTGGCCGTTCTCCGGGTGGCCCGGGCCCTCGCCCTGCCCGACTGGCTGCTGTTCTCGGGGGCGATCTACCAGCCGGTCTGGAACCACCTGACCAGTCGTCCGCCGGGCCACGGGATTAAGGATTATGACCTTGGCTACTTCGACGCCGCGGACACTTCCTACGAGACTGAGGACAGGGTCATCCGCCGGGTGGCCGCCGCCTTCGAACCCCCACTGCGCGAGATGGTCGAGGTGAGGAACCAGGCTCGGGTCCATCTGTGGTTCGAGAACCACTTCGGCGAACCCTATGCGCCGCTCTCCAGCACCGCCGAGGCCCTGACCCGGTTCGCCGCGCCGACCTTCGCGGTCGGCGCGCGCTTGGAGCAGGACGACAGCTTGACCATCGTCGCGCCCTTTGGGCTTGAAGACCTGTTCGCCATGCGCATCGCGCCCAACCCGCTTCGCGTCGCGAAGGGCTTGGCTGGCATCATCGCCAACGTCCGGGCGCGATGGCCGGAGGTCATTGTCGAAGCCTAACTCGAGGCAGTTTTGCACTTTGGTCCAATATTTGCGGTAATTCGTCCGCACCCGGTTTCATCTCTCGGGGTTTCAATCTATGTTATTTTTAACCACCGCCCGGCCGCAAGGCCGGGCGCCGCTGTTTCTGGAGACCGTCATGACCGACATTCTGATGCCGAAGGCCACCGCCGTCTGGCTCGTGGACAATTCCTCCATGACCTTCGACCAGATCGCCGATTTCTGCGGCCTCCATCCGCTTGAGGTAAAGGGAATCGCCGATGGCGAAGTGGCCCGCGACATTCGCGGCGCCGACCCCATCTCCAATGGGCAATTGACCCGCGAGGAACTCGACGCCGCCCAGGCCAATCCCGGCTATCGAATGAAGGCCCAGGAAAGCCGTCACGCGGGCCTGCTCAAACCGATGAAAAAGGCGCCGAAATACACGCCAGTTTCCCGCCGACAGGATCGTCCCGACGCCATCGCCTGGTTCGTGCGCAACCACCCGGAAATTACCGACACCCAGATCGCCAAGGTCCTGGGCACCACCAAGGCCACCATCGATCAGGTCCGCAACCGGACCCACTGGAACTCTACCAACGTCAAGCCAGTGGACCCAGTGTCGCTAGGTCTGATTGGCCAATTGGAACTGGACGCCCTGGTGAAGAAGGCGGCGGAAAAGCGGGCTAAAGATGACGCCAAGCGCGGTGTCGCCGAGCCCGAAGGCGCCTCTCTTCTAAGCACCGCCCAGATGGATCAGTGAGGCCGGGACCGCAGGCTTTCCATTTCCTCCTTCAGGCGCAGCTTTTTCCGCTTGAGGTCCCGCAACCGGACCGCGTCGGCGAACGGCCGACTGGTCTCGTCCTCTATGGCGCGTTCCAGCGATTGATGCCGAACGCCAAGTTCACGGATACGAGCCTCGATTGCCATGTTGGGAAACTCCATTTCTGCCCCGTGAAGGGAGTGAACACCCACGGCGGATCAATGTCAGATCACATAAGTTTGTTTGACGGACCGTGCTTCCTGGGGAGCGTCGGCAGCGCCCAAATTTCTGGCGAGGGAGCCCTGCGGTGATCGCGAAGTAGCCACGGTTGGTAGTGGGGATTTCGGGCGCGTCGGGGATCGTCTATGGCGTGAGGATTCTGGACGCCTACCGCGAGCTGGGCGTCGAAACCCATCTGGTGGTCAGCCGCGCCGCCCTGATGATCCTGGCCCAGGAAACCAGCCTCACGGTCGCCGACCTGGGCGCCAAAGAGAATATCACTTATCGGATAAGCGACGTGGATGCGATGGTCGCCTCGGCTCGGCGTGGACCATCGGCATGATCATCGCCCCATGTTCGGTGCGGACCATGAGCGAGATCGCCACGGGGGTCACCAGCAGCCTGTTGACCCGTGCGGCCGACGTCACCCTCAAGGAACGACGCCCGCTGGTGCTGATGGTGCGCGAGACTCCGCTGCACCTGGGCCATCTGCGCACCATGGTCCAGCTGGCCGAGTTGAGCGCGACACTGGCCCCGCCTCTGCCGGCCTTTTACGGCAAACCCAGGGACATCGCCGACTTCGTCGATCAATCGGTCGGCCGATGCCTGGACCTGTTCGACCTGTCATGGCGC
>JAYVYH010000094.1:0-9645 GCA_043784385.1 Caulobacteraceae bacterium
GGCGAGGTGCGGCGCGGCCATGACCTGCGAAACCAACCGACCCTCGCGCACCGGGGGTCGATCGCGCAGGTCGACGACCGGGCCGGCGGAACCCGGCCGATCCCCCAGTCTCCCTATCACTTTTCCGCCGCCCGCAGTGGCGTGCGTGGCGGCGCGCCGCATCGGGGCGAGCACAACACCGAGGTGCTGGGCGATTGGCTGGGCCTGGCTCCCGAGGCGGTCGAGGCCCTGGCCTTAGGCGGCGTCCTGGCGGCGGACGTCCCCGGCGCCTGATGGAAAAGTCTGTCGATCAAGTTTCCGACGCCGCTGCACTTACCTCAACCACGCCCCGGCCACGCGGCTCGGAGCTGACCCCCCAGGCGCTGTTCGCCGGCGCCATAGTTGCCGCGATCATGGGCGCTTCCTACCCCTATATGGTTCTGAAACTGGGCTTCGGGCCGAACGTGTCCGTGGTTTCGGCCTTCTTCGGCTTCCTGATCCTCAGTGTCATCGCCCGCAAAAGCTATGACCGCTGGCAGAACAACATCGTCCAGACCGCCGGCACATCGGCCGCACAGACGGCTTTCATGTGCACCGTGCTCGCCTCGTTCGAAATGCTCCGGGCCTCGAAGATCGTCAGTTTTCACCTCGACCCGACGCCGGTCCAGACCTTCATCTGGCTGACCACCGCGTCGCTGTTGGGCGTGCTACTGGCCGTGCCGATGCGCCGGCATTTCATCGTCGATGAGAAGCTGCCGTTCCCAGACGGCATGGCGGCGGGCGAAACCCTGATCGTGCTCGACCCGCCTCGCGGACTGGCCCAAACCGACCCGGCGTTCCAGAACGCGCGCCGAGCCGCGATTGTGCTGGGGCTTGGGCTGCTGGCGTCGGGCTTGGTGATGCTGCTGCGCGAGGACGCCAAGATCTTCGAACTGATCCCCGAGGCCTGGACCCCCGGCGCCCTGACCCTGGGCGCGGCCGGCGCCGTGTTCGTGGTGGCGCGAATGGGCGTGGGGGTGTCCTACAGTCTGCTCAGCATCGGCTCGGGGATCATAGTCGGCCTGCGCGTCAACGCCTGGATGCTGCTGGGCGGGGTGCTCGGTTGGATTGTCGCCCCATGGGCGCTGGTCACCTATGGCGTGCTGCCCGATCATCCCACCCGCACCCAGGTGCTCTATTGGGTTATGTGGCCGGGTCTGGGGATGATGCTGGCCGGTGGCCTGACCGCCCTGGCGCTGAAGTGGCGGCTGTTGCTGAACGCCTTCGCGGCCCTGCGACAGGCCAGCGTCAGCGGCGAGGAATTTCCGCTCGGGCTGGTGATTGGCGGCGCGGTGGCGCTGTCGATCGCGCTGTGCGCCATTCAATGGCTGATCTTCGGCCTGCCAGCCTGGCTGACGTTGCTGTCGATCCTGCTGGCCGTACCCCTGATGCTGGTCGGCCTGCGGGCTCTGGGCGAGACCAACTGGGGACCGATCGGCGCTCTCTCGAACCTGACCCAGGGGCTATTCGCGGCGATCGCGCCGGGCAGCGTGACGGCCAATATCCTCGGCGGCGGCACGGTGGGAACCATCGCCGTGACGTCCGAGGGCCTGATGCAGGACTACAAGGCCGGCCACATGATTGGCTCGACGCCCCGCTCCATGACCATCGCCCAGCTGTTGGGTGCGCCGATCGGCGCGGCCGCTCTGGCCTGGACCTATCCGGCTCTGGTCAAGACCTACGGTTTGATAGGCGAGCACGCAGGTTTAGCCGCGCCGGGCTCGCGCCGCGCGGCCGGCTTTGCCGAGTTGCTCAGCACCGGCGTCGATAAGCTGCCGCCCTCAGCGATGGTGGCTATGGTGATCGCCGCCCTGCTGGGCGTGCTGTTCACCGTCCTGGAAACCCGGCCGCGGACCCAGCGCTGGGCGCCGTCGCCGACGGGCCTGGGCCTCGGCGTCCTTCTGCCCTTCGCGTCGATAGCGGCGATGTTCATCGGCGGCGTGGCTGGCGAGATCTGGCGTAGGCGCCACCCGGCATCGGCGGAACTCTATATGATCCCGCTCGCCTCGGGCCTGATCGCCGGGGAGGCGTTGATCGCGGTGATTGTGCCGGTGCTGCTATGGCTGGGCCTCGGACACGCGTGATCGAGGGAGCGCTTCCGACCGCGCTCGCGATTAACCCTCCAATCGATAGAATTCCGACGCGGTTCCCCGGAACATCCGGTCCTTTTCCGTCTCACTGAAGGGCGCGGCGATGCGTTTGAACGCGTTCCACAGGGTCCTGTAGGTGAGGCTGGCTTTGTCGACCGGGAAGTTGCTCTCGAACATGCAGCGGGCCGGCGAGAACAGGTCAATCGTGGCGCGGTAATAGTCACCTTGCGCCGCGACGAACGCCTCTGAGGATGGCGGCGCGGGCGGCTTGTGCCAGCCGTAGCCATTGATCGGCATGGCCATGCCGCCGAGCTTGACGGACACGTTGGGACAGCCGGCCAGCGGGCCGATCACCGCGCGCCAGTCGGCGAACACCTCGGCTCGTTGGCCGGCATAGGGGCCGATGCCCAGCGGCCCGCCGAAGTGGTCGAGCACGATCGCCGTGTCCGGGAAGGCCCGGGCCAGATAGGTTAGCTCCGGAATTTGCCGGTGGTAGAGCCAGGCGTCGAACGACAATCCCAGCGGCGCAAGCCGGGCAAAGCCGGCGTGAAATGCGTCATTCAGAAACAGCTTGGGCGGCGGGTTGTGGTGAGAGGCCCTGATGTCCGGCGAGGGGTCCCACGCAGCGCCATGACGGATGCCTTTGAAAAGGCCACCGCCGGCCTCGACGTGCGCGTCCAGCACCGCCTGGACGTCGGGCAGCCGCAGATCGGTCGCTCCGACGATGCCGGCGATCCGCGCGCCGCGACCATCCTCGGAACTTTCGGCGATCGCGCGCACATAGTCGGTCTCGCCGACCACCCGCAGGGGTTCTGGACCCTCGCTCCGAAAGGCCGTTCCGCATTCGATGAACACCGTGGCTTCGACCTTGTGGCCGTCGCCAGTGTCGACGCGAAGCTCGTCGAGGAGGTAGGCGACGCCGGGCGCGCCTGGCCATAGATGGTGGTGAGGATCGACGATCCGTCGTTCCGGTTCCAGAATCGGTTCGAGCGTGGTGATTTCGGTCATGGTCGTTCCTCTCCTGGCCCTTGTCATAGCCAAGGCCGAAGGTTCAAGACAGCCGCAAAAGGCGGCGCGTCGGCGAGGAGAAGAGATGAATCTTTCCTACGGTCAGGAACACGAGGCGTTCCGGCGAGAGGTCGTGGCGTTCCTGCAAGATCATCGTGAAGCCGGCGCCCGGCCCGGCCGCGCCGCGGCGCTGGAGTGGCAGAAGCTGCTGATCGAGCGCGGCTACGCGGGGCGCACCATTCCCAAGGCTTATGGCGGATATGGCGCGGAGCCCGACATCCTCAAATCACGGATCATTGCCGAGGAATTCGCCCGGGCCCAGGTCTCGACCGGCCTTGGCGGCCAGGGCATTTCGATGCTGATCCCTACCTTGCTGGAGGTGGCCTCCGAGGAACAGAAGCGCGAATTCATCGGCCCGACCCTGCGCGGCGACGTGGTGTGGTGCCAGGGCTATTCCGAGCCCGGCGCCGGCAGCGACCTGGCCAATCTGCGCACCAAGGCCGAACTCGATGGCGACGAATGGGTGGTCAACGGCCAGAAGATCTGGACCAGCACCGCCCATCTGGCCGACTGGATCTTCTGCCTGGTGCGCACCGAGCCCCATGCCCCAAAGCACCAGGGTATCAGTTTCCTGCTGTTTTCAATGAAGACGCCGGGCATCGAGATCCGGCCGCTGATCGACATGACCGGCGGTCACAGCTTCAACGAGGTGTTCTTCACCGACGTGCGCGTGCCGGCCGGCCAGATCGTCGGCAGGCGCGGCGAGGGCTGGAAGGTGGCCAACGCCATTCTGCGCCATGAACGCGGGTCGCTGGCCGATCCCAATACCATGCTGTCGCGGCTGAACGGCATGAAGGCGCTTATGAACACCGAAACCATCGACGGCCGCCGCCTGATCGACGATGCGGTGTTTCGCGACCGGCTGATGAAGATCGAGGGTGAGGTCATGGCCATGCGCTGCAACGACCTGCGCATGCTGTCGGCGGCGGTGAACGGGCATGACGCCAACCTCGCCGGCATGATCGTCAAGTTGCAGACCACCGAGCTTCGCCATGCTCTTGAGGGGCTGGCGATCGACGCCATGGGCGAGATGGGCCTGGTCTATGGCGAGGGGGCGCCGCACCTGCGCGACAACGGGACCTGGCAGTGGAACTACATGTTCTACCTGGGCCTGATCATCGGCGGCGGCACCTCGCAGATTCAGAAGAACATCATCGCCGAGCGGGGCCTGGGCATGCCCCGCGAACCCAAACTGGCCACGGCCTGAGGAGAGCGACCATGGAATTCGGACTCTCCCAGGAACAGACCCTGCTGCAGGACCAGCTTTCGCGCTTTCTGGGCGGAAACGGCGCCCTGGAACGGACGCGCCGGTTCGCCGCTGAGCATCAGGCCCGAGCCCCGGACGTGCTTGCCGGGCTAGCCGAAATTGGCGCGACCGGCCTGATCATCCCGGAAGATCACGGTGGGGTGGGTCTCGGCCTGCTCGACGCGGCTCTGGTCTGCGAGGTTCTGGGGCGGCATGTGACCCCGGCGCCATTCGTCGGATCGTCGGTGATTGCGCCGTTAGCCTTGATGCGCGGCGGCGATGCAGGCCAGCGGGGCCTCTGGCTGCCGAGGCTGGCGGCGGGTTCGGTGACCTTCGGCGTGGCCCTGTCCGAGGCTACCGGCGCACGGGAAAACGCTGGCGTCGAGGCCCGGGACGGGAAGCTGTACGGGCGCAGTCTGTTCGTGATCGACTTCGAGGCCGACGTCTATCTGATCGCCGATCGATCCTACCAACTGCATCTGGTCGCCGCCGACGCGCCCGGCCTGACCCGCGTTCGGCTACCGACCATCGACGTTACCCGGCCCACCGGCGAGTTGATGTTCGATGGGGTGGAGGCCGAACCTCTGGCCGGTGGGGCCGATCCGGCGGCGCTGATCCGAGGCCTGATCGACGCCGGCCGGGTGATGTATGCGGCCGACACGCTAGGCGCGGCCCAGGCGATGATCGACCAGGCGGTGGCCTACGCCAGAACCCGCGAACAGTTCGGCCGATCGATCGCCACCTTCCAGGCGGTCAAGCACATGTGCGCCGAAATGGCCGCGGCGCTGGAACCTTGCCGGGCGCTGGTCTGGTACGCGGGCCACGCTCTCGAGTCGCTGCCGGACGAAGCCTCGGTCACCGCCTGCCACGCCAAGGCCCATGTCAGCGAGGTGGGAACCCGAGTGGCCAAGACCGCTACCGAGGTGCACGGCGGCATGGGCTTCACCGATCTCGTCGGCCTGCACTATTGGTTCAAACGCATCGGCTTCAACCGGCAGATGCTCGGAGGTCCCCAAGCCGTGCGCGAGGATGCGGCCCGGCTACAGTCCCTGGTGGCTTAAGCCGAGGTCAGCGGCCCGTGAAGGCGGGCGCGCGTTTTTCGACGAAATGGGCGACGCCCTCCTTGAAATCCCCGCTGAGGAAGCTGCCCTTCATGTCGGAGTTAGCGGAGTCGATAGCTTCGCCGAGGCCCTGAAACTGGGCATTCCAGATTTCCCGCTTCATCTCGCGCAGCGAGCGGGGCGAGACCTCGGCGGCCAGCATTCGGGCATACGCCATCACCTCGTCTTCGAACGTCTGGTGCGGGATCACCCGGCTGACCAGTCCCAGCGCCTGAGCCTCCGGGGCCAGGACCACGCGAGCCGAGAACAGCAGGTCGGCGGCGTTGGCGAAGCCGACCAGGCGCGGCAGCAGCCAGGATATGCCATGCTCCGCGATCAGGCCCCGCCGCGAGAAGGCGGTGGTGAACTTGGCCGCATCGGAGGCGAAGCGCATGTCGGCATAGAGCGCCATCACCATGCCGAGGCCCGCGCAGGCGCCGTTGATCGCCGCGATGATCGGTTTCGGAACGGCGGGGAAATAGGAATACTGGCGCTGAAAATCGTCTCGCGAATTGGGATCGAACGGCCCCGGCGCCACGCGGGCGGGCGCCGCACCCGCCGGCTTGCCATCCTGGGCGGCGGCGACTGTCGATTGCAGGCCCTTCATGTCGGCGCCGGCGCAGAACCCCCGGCCGGCCCCGGTCAGGACGATCACGCGCACCGCGTCGTCCCGGGCGGCCTCGGTCATCGCCGCCCGCACATCACGCTCCATCTCCGCGCGCCAGGCGTTCAACGCCTCTGGACGGTTCAGGGTGATCACGGCAACGCCGTTCTGGGCCGCGTAGAGAATGTCCTGATAGCTCATGGCGTTCCTCGATGTTGTTTTGCGGTCATCGTGGGTAGCCGCGGGAACCGTGTCAATCGCCGGCTGGTCTCGGCGGCTCGTCAGGCTATAGGGACTGTCGGTTAGGGTATGAGGGAGGAATGCTGAATGCGCTGGTTGAGCTTTGAACGTGACGGCGAGGCGACGTTCGGCCTGGTCAAGGATGACGGCGTGGTCGACGCGCGCCGGCTGGCGCCTGAACTGGCCGATCTGAAGGCGGCCGTGGCCGCCGGCCGGCTGGCCGAAATGGCCCAGGCCGCGGCGGGCGTACCCGCCGACCTGCTCCTGGCCAGCCTGACTTTTCTGCCCGTGATACCCAATCCCGGAAAAATCCTCTGCGCGGGCCTCAACTACCGGGCCCACCAAGCGGAGACCGGACGCGGCGGCGAGCCCTATCCCACCATCTTCGTGCGCTTCGCCACCGCTCAGGTGGCCCACAACCAGGCCATGTGGCGGCCCCGCGAGTCGGCCAATCTGGACTTCGAGGGCGAGATCGCGCTGATCATCGGCAGGGGCGGCCGGCGGATCGCCAAGGAAAACTGGCTGGATCATGTGGCCGGCTTCGCCCCCTACAATGATGGCAGCGTGCGGGACTGGCAGCGCCACACCTCCCAGTTCACCCCCGGCAAGAATTTCGCTCGCACCGGCGGCTTCGGTCCCTGGATGATGACGCCCGACGAGGTCGGCGACCCAGCCGCCATGGAGGTCACCACCCGACTGAACGGCGAGGTGGTGCAGAACGCCACGGCGTCGCAGATGGTGTTCAGCTTCGCTGATCTAGTGGCCTATTGTTCGACCTTCACCGACCTTGAGCCCGGCGACGTGATCGTCACGGGCACCCCCGGCGGAGTGGGCGCGGCGCGCACGCCACCGCTTTGGATGAAGGCCGGCGACCGGGTGGAAATCGAGATCAAGCCGGTTGGAACTCTCGTCAATGAGGTCGTCGATGAATAGTGTAGGGGAGGAAGCACAGGCGCGGCTGCGGGCGCTGGCGGCCCTCACTGGACCCGGCGAAGCCTACGAACTGCGGATCCAGGACGTCGCCGGACTGAGCCAGCCGGTGTTCGTGAATGCGCCCCTTACACTGCGTGATCTCTACACTACCACGCTCAGCGACGAGACGTTCCTGGTCTATGAGGACGAGCGGCTGACCTACGCCCAGGCCTACGGCGAGGCTGGCCGCATCGCCCATGTGCTGGCCCACCAATACGGGGTGGCCAAGGGCGACCGGGTGGCGATTTCGATGCGCAACTATCCCGAGTGGATCCTGGCCTTCAAGGCAGTCACGTCCCTGGGGGCCATAGCGGTGGCCATGAATTCGCTCTGGCGGCCCGAGGAGATGGACTATGGCCTGAGGGACTCCGGGGCCAAGGTCCTGATCGCCGACAGGGACCGGTTGGAACGCTTCGCCCAGTGCTCGCCTGGGCTCGGTGTCAGGGCCATCGCCGTTCGCTGCCGACCGACCGATCCGACCATCGCGACCCTCGGCGCCTTGCTTGAGGCCGTGGGCGACGTGGCGATGCCGGACGTGCATGTCGGGCCGGATGACGCGGCCACCATCATCTATACCTCGGGCTCCACCGGTCATCCAAAAGGTGTGGTTTCCAGCCACCGCAACATCATCAGCGCCCTGCTCTCCTGGGAGGTCGAAGGCCGAGCCGCGGTGGTAATGTCCGGTGTAGAACCGCCGCCGCCGCTTTATTCGCCCGCCACCCTGCTGGCCGTGCCGCTGTTCCATGTGATGGGATCGCACGTGGTCTATCTGGCTTCCTACCGCGCCCAGCGGAAGATCGTCTCGATGTACAAGTGGGACCCGGAGCAGGCGGCTGAACTGATCGAGCGCGAGCGGATCACCAGTTTCAGCGGGCCGGCGGCGATGACCGGCGATCTGGTCCGCGTTGCCAGACGCACCGGCCGTGACCTGGGCAGCCTGCTGTCGGTCGGCGGCGGCGGGGCGCCCCGCGCGCCCGAGCAGGTGCGCCAGATCGAGGCCTCGTTCGAACGCGCCGCCCCCGGCACGGGCTGGGGCATGACCGAGACCAACGCCATCGGCACGGTGATCGGCGGGGCCGAATATCTGGCCCATCCCACCAGCGCCGGCCGCTGCCTGGCGGTGCTGGAGTTGAAGGTGATCGATGAAACCGGAGCCGAGGTCCCGCAGGGAGAACGCGGCGAACTGCTGGTGCGGGGAACCTCGATGTTCCGCGGCTATTGGAACCGCCCGGAGCTGACCGGCGAGGTGTTCATCGACGACTGGTTCCGCACCGGCGACGTGGCCACCATCGACGAGGAGGGATTTCTCTACATCGTCGATCGCATCAAGGACCTAATCATCCGCGGCGGCGAGAACATCGGCTGCGGCCAGGTCGAGGCGGCGCTGCTGATGCACCCGAAGGTTCATGAGGCGGCCGTCTACGCCGTTCCCGACGACCGCCTCGGCGAGGAGGTCGGCGCGACCGTCCATGCCGATCCGGACATCGACATCGAAGCGTTGCGCGCGTTCCTGAGCGAGCACCTCGCCCGGTTCGAGGTCCCGCGCTACATCCGGTCTTCGGCGGAGCCGTTGCCTAGAACTGCGTCGGGCAAGGTGCTCAAGCGGCAGCTCAGGGACGAAGCCGTGGCGGCATTGGCTTAGCTCGGTATGGATGCGATCGAGACCGAACTTGCCCGCCTGCGCCAACGATTGCTGGATTGGCTACTGAATGACGCCCTGCCCATCTGGTGGACGGTGGGCGCCGATCATGTCGGTGGCGGGTTTCACGAGGCCATCGATCTGAATGGCCAGCCCGTCCGGGCCGACCGCCGCGCCAGGGTCCAGGCGCGGCAGATCTTCAGCTATGCGGTGGGTGGCGCCCTGGGCTGGAGCGGACCTTGGAAGGCCGCGGTCGCGCACGGCCTGGACTATTACTTGGGTCGCTATCGTCGGCTCGATGGCCTGTTCTGGAACGCCGTGTCCGCCGACGGCAAGCCTGTCGAGGTTCCACCGCACCTTTACGAACAAGCGTTCGCCCTGCTGGCCCTGGCGACCGCGGGTGGCGTGAATGAAGCCTCCGGGGAGCTGGCGGCCATCGCCAACGGCGTTCTTGAGCGCCTGTCGAGCGATCGTCGCGGGGCGGCCGGGGGGTTCACCGGCTTCTCGGATCCGGCGGTCTACCAATCCGACCCGCACATGCATCTGCTGGAGGCCGCCCTGGCCTGGGACGATATCACGCCGGATGAAAAGTGGCGGCGGCTGGCGGACGAGGTCGCCGAACTGTGCCTGGCGCGGTTCATGACGCCGGAAAGCGGCATCCTGCTGGA
>JAYVYH010000095.1:0-15600 GCA_043784385.1 Caulobacteraceae bacterium
ACATATTCCGGCTGAGATTAATGGGAATCAATAATATTCGCATCCCGATCGATCCGAGCTACATTGTAGTCGGCGTTCCAATTGCCGGACAAACAACCTTTTCAAGTGTTTCCCGAGTAAATTTTGGGAAAAACCGTCTAAGTCAGTATGTTCGATTGTTCATTCAGGGTGGATTCGCGGTGACTTTGGTTATACAGCCACAGAAGTCGTTTTATAAACTCTCGGATGGCGATTCCGAGTCCATAATTCTTCGGGGAATTGACCTATTAACAAAGCAATTTGCTACTATATACAATCCTGACCAGATATTTTTTGAAGCCCTTAACGAACCCCACTACGATACCGTCACGTGGAATTCCTTCGCTCCTAAAATCATCGCAGCCATTCGCGCCAACGCTCCCAATCATACGATCATCGTTCCCCCTGCCTCATGGGATCTCGTCGACAATTTCGCTTCGCTGAAACCGATTAACGACATGAACGTGATCTATACGATGCATATCTATGCTCCAGCGATGTTAACCTTGCAGGGCACGGTCAACGCCATACCCTTGCCGAACTACCGCTTTCCAAAAGCGCCGGGGGTGATCAACCCCACGGAATGGTCCTACAAAAGGCTGGGCCAGTATATGCATGTCGGGATCGATTGGGCGACTGCCAACAATGTGCCGTTGATCATGAACGAATTTGGAGCCACCAGCGTCTGCAACCGGATGAGTCGGTTGAACTGGATCAATTTCGTCCGCCGGACCGCACAACAGAATCATATTGGCTGGGCCTATTGGTCGTTCGACGGCAAGCTGTTCGGCTTGAGGCCGCGCGGCCTGAAATGGGACCCGGATCTCCTGGCGCTGCTGTCCAGCTGAACCCGACATGACTCGCGTCCGCCCTGGCTCAACCCCCGCTAGGCTTTCGAGCCGGCGGCGGCGACATCGGGTCCTTTTCGCCCAGACCCACGACTTCGCCGCTGGCCAGGACGTGGTCCTTCATGGCGGCTATAAGAACGTCATAGCTTGCGCTGGCCTCTGCTGGAGCCGTGGTGTCCAGCGCGAAGATCTCGAAGTGATAGTGATCCTTGGGTCCAGGAGGTGTGCGCGGACCGGTATAGGGCTGGGCCGCGCCCTTGTAGTTGGGGCCATATCCGGAGCCCGCCGGCGGCGTGGTCATCCCGACCTCCAGCTTGGTCACGCTCGCCGGGATGTTGAACATTGTCCAGTGCAGGATGGGCGCCCCGCGCCACAGCAGATCGTTGTCCTGCATGATCAGCACGTATGACAGAGTCCCCCTTGGGCCGGCGGTCCAACTTAGGCCAGGAAAGGTGTTGGTCCGATACATGGTATTCTCAAACGGGATATCGCCGCCGTCTTTGAACGCGGGGGTGGTCGCCACGAGCTTTTCCTTGACGGGCATCAGGTCCAGGACCGTGCGAGCTCCGGGCTGGCCCGGCGTGGCGCGAGCCAACTGGGCCGCGGCCGGCGTGGCGCCCAGGGCGAGCGCCGCAGCGGCCATCAATACCTTCGTTCGCATCGGCGCTCTCCACCTCTGATTTCGCAATTCTTTGTAAAGGGCCCCGGTCGTACCAACAAGGTAGGGCGCCTGCGACTGAGACGAGGCCTTACCGCCCGAAAGGCGAGCCAGGCGATTCTGATTGGTGGGGACGGAGGGAATCGAACCCTCACGGCCAATGGCCAACGGATTTTAAGTCCGCTGCGTCTACCGGTTCCGCCACGTCCCCTTTGGAAGACCACAACCTAGAGGCGCAACCCCGCGGTGTCACGTGCCGGCGCCCTGTTCGGCGCCTGGGATTGTGGCGAAAATGGGCGGCATGACGATCGATCTTTCGCGACTTCCGTTGAAGGCCGGAGCCTTTTCCACACGCCCCAGGACCTTGTGCGACCCCGCCTTCGTCAACGCGCTGGCCCGCTTTGTCGATGTGGTCACTCTTGAGACCGCGCCTCGCGCCCTGAGCGAACAGTGGCAGGCGCGGCAGCTTGCCAGTCTGTTGGGCCAAGCGGCCGCACGCTCAGCCTTCTGCCGCAAGAGGATTAGCGGCCGGTCGCCCGCGGCGATCAAGCTGGCCACCTTGCCGATCCTGTCCCGCGCCGATCTGAAGAAACAGGTTTAGAGGGAGGGCGCTCTGCTCGGTTCCGCCGACAAACTGCGTGTTCAGCGCCACTCGACCTCCGGCTCCTCGGGCATCCCGGTCAGCTTCTTTATCACCAAGGCGACCGCACGCTAAAACGAGGTCTGCCGCTTCGCCCAGTACCTACTCGAGGGCCGGGACCTCAATCTGAACAAGACCCATCTGCGCACCGCGGTGAGCGCCGGTCCGGGCGGCTTCGACACCACCCGCGAAGCGTCATGGCTGGGAAGCCTCTCACTCTCTCTTAAGGGCGGCGCGCTGCGGAAAATCATCTACGTCCGCCCAGACGTCGAACGACTATGCAAGGTGCTGGAGCGCCCGGCGCTCGGCTATCTGGTGGCCGGACCGAAGGCCATGGAGATGCGCCTACAGGCGCGGATGCCGGCCGATCTCAAGCGGGCGGAGCTGGCGATGTTCATCCCGATCGGCGAGGCAGACATTCCAGATGTGCGCGAGGCCTTTCGCGAACAAGACGTTCCGGTTCGGGCCTACTACTCGACCGCGGAGGTCGGCATGATCGGCGTGGAATGCGCCCAGGTTCCGGGGGCCTATCACGTGAGCGAACGCGGCCTGATCGTCGAGGTCAGTGAGGCGGACGCGGTGGTGGTGGACGTTCAGCGCCTTGGGCGTGTGCTGATCACCACCCCGCATTCCGATGCCACGATATTCATCCGCTACGACATCGGCGATCTGGCCAGTCCGGAGCCGCGCTGCGCCTGCAGCCACGACGGGCCGACCCTATCGAACGTGCGGGGCCGCTCCAAAGCTAAACAATTCACGCCAACGGCGCCGTCAACCCGTTTCACTTGCAAGCGGCGGTACTGTGGGCGATCTGCACCTTCGATGAATTGCGCATTCGGCAGACCGGTCAGGAGCACATCGTCGCCGAGATCGGCCGCAAACAACCCTTGAACGAGGCCGAAATTCAACATCGAGGTGCGATGGGTGGACCAGATCGACTGGGGCGCCGCGGCCAAGCGTTCGGGGTTCCGCAACGAACCGGTTTGAAGCGTCGTGTAATTACCGCCAGACCGAGAAATGATAAGCCCGTGTCAGAGGGCGAAAAAGGGCGCCTGAACGACTACCAATAGACGGGGAGAAATATGTTTGTTTCAAACGTCTTGCCGGCCCGTGTCAGTATCAGATGATTCACTGCGGCCTGCAGGATCGCCGAGCGCGGAACCTCGGGATCGTCCGCAGTTTTGCCATTCAACTCCCGCAGAATGTCGCCAGCAATAATGTCCGCCTGATAGGCTGGTGAACCTCGCCGGACGGCTCGTATGAACAAACCCTTCGGCGATCCGGGTGCGTGGCCCTCCGGATCCGTTAGGACGCTGGTCAAAATCCCTAACCCCGTCCTCCTCAGAGGCGCGAAAAAGACGGCCTTCTGGTCAAATCGCGCAACCCGGTCAGGCGTGTAGGATGTTTCATTCCCGTAAGTATTCGCAGTACCAGAGTAGTTACCCGTCCCCGATCCCGCGGAACCATAAAAACTCGCGGCGCCACTTATGAAATTTGCCTGGTCCATTGGAAGCGTTGGTGGTGAGCCCCTTGAGATTGTGTTCCGATATTTTTGACTCACGACAACAAACTTCGCCCCAATTTTTTTGGCGCGATCCAATGTCCGCCGAGCATCTTGTGCCGGCCCGCTGGTTGTTAAGGCGTCAATGACGCCATATCCTTCAATATACATCGCCTCCACATCACGATCAATATTTTCGGTAGTTATACGAATATTGGGTTTCAGCGTCGCGTCAATCTCCATCTGGGTAGGAATCTCAAATTCGACTCTATGCAATAATTCATAGTCATTTGCCCGCCCTATCACTCCAGAGGCGCAAATCAGGGCGATTAAAATTCTCATCAAATATTATTCCGATATCAGGGAGACTCTGTCATGAGAACTAAAATAAGCGATACGCAGCATTGGCCTTTTCTCCGACAGCTACCTTGTGACGCAGGGCATGGACGTCCGCGGGCCAGCGTGAAAGGATTCTTTCCGCGATGCGGACGGAGGCTCCTTGGACGGCCAGACGCCTCTCCGTCGCCAGACTGATTTATGGAGCGCGCGGAGACGCCGCCCCCTACGCCTCCACCTTAGTGATTGATTTGGCTCCCACATCGGCGAGCACCGCGATCAACTCCTCCACCGTGGCCAGAACCTCGCCCTCGTCGCGGCCACGGACCACTAGGTTGGAGCCGAAGCCCTCGGGGCCGAAGAACGGATAGCTGCCCAACGACAGAGCCGGGTGGGCCTTCGCCACCGTCTCCAACGGCGCGGCCATCAGGCTTTCGCCGACTCCCTCCACCCTGACCGTCCGGGCGATCACCACCGCGCCCGGGCGCATGCGGGGTCCGACGTCCTCCATCATGCCGCGCATGATCGTCGGCACCCCGGCCAGCACGAACACATTGCCGATCTGGAAGCCCGGCGGACCTTGCACCGGGTTCTTCACCAGGCTGCCGCCTTCAGGCACCCGGGCCATGCGGCGGCGGGCAGGGTTCAGTTCGCCGGCCCAGCGCGCGGTCATCATGGCGATGATGTCGGGGTGCTCATAAAGCGCCACGCCGAACGCCTCGGCCACGCAGTCAGCGGTGATGTCGTCATGGGTGGGGCCGATGCCGCCGGTGGTGATCACATAGTCATAGCGGGCGCGAAGGTGATTGAGCGCGACGATGATCTCGTCCTTCAGGTCGCCCACCACTCGCGCCTCGGCTAGGTCGATGCCGAAGGTGCCGAGGTATTTGGCGATGAAGTTGAGGTTGGTGTCCTGGGTGCGCCCGGACAGGATCTCGTCGCCGATAACCAGTACGGCCGCCGTGACGCGCTCTGTTTCCGCCATGACCGCCGCTCCGCTGGTTAGGTTCGCCTTTAGCACCCGGGCATAGGCCGCCGCCGCCCTGGCCGCAACCACGGAGGCGACGGGCGCGATTGACTTCTACTGGGGATATTGCAAATGCGAAAATATAGTTATCGGGGGATCCGCCAGTGGCCCGCCGTGCGAGATTGACGAATGCTTCTGAACCAACCCCTCGCCCATGGCGTTCTCGTCAGCCGCTACAAGCGCTTTTTCGCCGACGTCGCGCTTGATGACGGCCGCCAGATAACCGCGCATTGCCCCAACCCCGGCGCGATGCTGGGCCTCAACGCTCCCGGACTCGGCGTCTGGGTCTCGCCCGCCGAGGGCGCCAAGCGCAAGCTGGCCTGGACGCTAGAGCTGGTGGAGGCGGACGGTGGCCTGGTGGGGATCAACACCATGCACCCAAATCGATTGGTGGCGGAAGCTCTTGCCGCCGACGCGATACCCGAACTGGTAGGCTACGATCTGCATCGCCGCGAAGTGAAGATGGGCGTCGCCAGCCGGGTGGACTTCGTGCTTGAAAATCAGGGGCGGGTCCGGTGCTGGCTTGAGGTCAAGAACTGCCACCTGCGGCGGACGGGGACCCTGGCCGAATTCCCTGACTGCGTGGCGGCGCGGTCGTCGCGGCACCTACGTGAGCTGACCGACCGGGTGGCCGAGGCCGATCGGGCCGTGCAACTGTTTGTGGTTCAGCGCACCGATTGCGATCGTTTCGCCGCTTGCGCCGATCTCGACAAGATATATGCCGCCGAACTGGTCCTCGCGGCGGCGGCGGGCGTTGAAGTCTTGTGCTATGATTGCGACATTAGCTCCCAAGCCATTCGCCTGAACCATCGCCTGCCGTGGATCCACGCTCCGGGCGACCGCTGAAGAAAGACCATCCGCATGTCGCTCGCCGAGGACATTCTGGCGCCGGATACCCGCACCGGACAGATCAAGCTGCATGGCCCAGAGGCCTTCGAGGGCATGCGCGTCGCCGGCCGCCTGGCCGCCGAATGTCTAGATATGCTGACGCCTTACGTGAAGTCCGGCGCGGTCACCGGCGAGCTGGACCGGCTGGCCAGGGAATTCACCCTCGACCACGGCGCCCTGCCCGCCTGTCTGTTCTATCGCGGCTATTCGAACACCTTGTGCATCTCGCCCAACCATGTGGTCTGCCATGGCATTCCCGGCGAGCGCATGCTGCGCGAGGGCGATATCGCCAATATCGACGTGACCGTGATCGTCGATGGCTGGCATGGCGACCACTCGCGGATGTACGCGGTCGGCGAGGTGGCTGCGCGGGCCCGGCGGCTGATCGACGTGACCTATGAAGGTCTGGAACGCGGGCTGGCGGCGGTCAAACCCGGCGCGCGGCTCGGCGATATCGGCTACGCGATCCAATCTTATGTGGAGGCCCAGCGCTGCGGCGTGGTGCGGGATTTCTGCGGCCATGGCCTGGGCCAGGTGTTCCACGACGCGCCCAACATCCTGCACTTCGGCCGTCCAGGCACTGGTCCAGAGCTTCGCCCCGGCATGTTCTTCACCATCGAACCGATGGTCAATCTGGGCAAACCCCAGGTGAAGCTGCTCGCCGATGGCTGGACGGCGGTGACGCGCGACAAGTCGCTGTCAGCCCAGTGCGAGCATTCAATCGGGGTGACCACGACTGGCTATGAGGTCTTTACCCTGTCACCGGCGGGGCTTTTCCGCCCCAACTGACCCCAGTCACACTACCTTTGCAAAAACGCTGGATTGCGATTTGAAAATCCTCTAGTCTGCAAAGGCGTCGATCCGGCGCGCGGGAGCGGACTGGTGCCACGCGAACAGGGTGCATTCTTCTTCAAGGCCGAGCCGAGCGAGGCGATCGAGCCGTTTCACCGGACGGCAGCGCACTATGTCGGCCATCGCCAGCGACTGCGCACACGGGCCGCGATCAGCTTCGCCGCCCTGCCCGACTACGAGTTGCTTGAACTGTTGCTGGCTCGCAGCCTGCCCAGGGGGGACATCAAGCCAATCGCCAAGGCGCTACTGACGCGGTTCGGCGGGCTGGCGGGCGTGCTTGGCGGGGGCCTGGAAGAACTCAAGACTGTGGCCGGCGTCGGCCAGGCGGTGGCGCTTGACCTGAAGCTGTTGCACGAGGCCACCGTGAGAATGGGACGGGCCGAGGTTCGCAAGCGCACCGTTATCTCATCCTGGACGGCGCTACTGGCATACGCGAAAGTAGCCATGGCGGGAGCGTCACGCGAACAGTTCAGGGTGCTGTTCCTCGACAAGAAAAACCAGCTGATCGCCGATGAAGTGATGAACGAGGGCACGGTCGACCACGCGCCGGTCTATCCGCGCGAGGTGATGCGCCGGGCGCTCGAACTGTCGGCCAGTGCGGTGATCCTGGCCCACAACCATCCCTCAGGCGATCCGACGCCCTCCACGACCGATGTGGAAATGACCCGACAGGTCATCGACGCCGGCCGGCCGCTCCGGATCGCTGTGCACGACCATATCGTCGTGGGCCGCGAGGGCGTGGCAAGCCTGAAGGCGCTGGGGCTGATTTAGACGCCCGGCCTAAATGGCGCCGCTCAACACGCGTTGATCGGTAAGGGCCTCGTACTCCCAGGCCAGATACTCAGGTGTCTCCAGAAGGCGGACGGCGTAAGCGCGGGCGGACCCGTCGTCACCATAGTCGGTCGGTTGGACACCGTAAGACCGAAACCGGGTCGCCACCGGCGTGAAGAACGCGTCGGCGATCGACCATCGGGCGCCGAGCAGGAACGGCCCGCCAAACCGCTTCAAAAGTTCGCACCAAAGACTGACGATGCGGCGCACATTCTCCTGGGTGGCGGGAGTCAGAGTGGCAGGCTCATCACGCCTCAGGTCCATTGGGCATTCGCCGCGCAGAGACGTGAAGCCCGAGTGCATTTCGGCCGCCGCGGCCCGGCCCAGCGCCCGCGCCACCGAATCGGCCGGCCACAGGCGCGCGGCGGGGAATTTCTCGGCAAGATATTCGCTGATCGCCAGGCTGTCCCAGATCGTCACCGCTCCGTCCTTCAGCGCCGGCGCCAGCCCGCTGGGCGAGCCGGCGGTGATCAAAGCGGCGCGCACCTCGTCGCTGTTTTCCCGCCGAAGACGGACCAGGGTCTCGGTGAAAGGCGCTCCAGTGTGCTTCAGAACCAGCCATGGGCGCATCGACCATGTAGACCAGACCTTGTCGCCAATGATCATTTCCATGATGGTCTCCGTAAAAGTTTGCAGGGGGAGCATACCTTAAATGACGGACTCAACCGTGGCGGGATCGCCGCCGGCGGAGGCCAAACCAATGTTCTCCAATGGCTATCGCGCCCTGGTGCTCGGCTTCCTATTGTCGGCCTACACCTTCAATTTCATCGACCGGACGATCATCGCCACCATCGGTCAGGCGATCAAGGTCGATTTGAAGATCACCGACACCCAGCTTGGCCTGCTGGGTGGCCTATCGTTCGCGGTGCTCTATACCCTGCTTGGCATACCAATCGCCCGCTTGGCTGAACGTTGGAACCGGGTGTCGATCATCTCCATCGCCCTGGTGGTGTGGTCCGGCTTCACCGTCGCCTGCGGCTTCGCCGGCAACTTCGTCTCCCTGCTTATCATGCGCGTCGGCGTCGGCGTCGGCGAGGCCGGCTGCTCGCCGCCATCGCATTCGCTGATCTCCGACTATTTCGAACCCAAGCGGCGGGCCACGGCCCTGTCGATCTACGCTTTTGGCATTCCGCTCGGCGGCATGATCGGCGCGGTGGCCGGTGGCTGGCTGGCCAAGTCATTCGGCTGGCGCATCGCCTTCATGGTGGTCGGGGCGCCGGGGGTCATTCTCGCCCTACTTGTCAAACTGTTGATCAAGGAACCACCCCGTGGGCATTCCGACCCTGTCCAGCGCGCCACTCCGGCCGGCGAAGCGCTCCGATCGACGTCCCCGGAGAACTGGATGGTCACTGAGATCAAGGAACTGGCGGTAGTGACCGCTAACCTGTTCAGTCACTGGCCGGTGGCAAACATGATCCTCGGCCTGACCATGGCCTCCTTCGCCGGCTACGGCATCGGCCAGTTCTCGGCTCCCTATTTCATCCGCACCTTCAACCTCGACTATGCGACCGTGGGCCTGGTGTTTGGCCTGATCGGCGGGTTTTCGTCGGGTCTCGGCACCTTGGCCGGGGGGCTTGTCAGCGACTGGGCCGGCAAACACAATCAGCGATGGTACGCGCTCACCCCGGCCATCGGCTTGACCATCGCCGTTCCGATCTATGTCCTGGCCTATCGGGCTCCCGAGTGGCGTATGGCCGCGATGATCCTGCTGATCCCCGGGCTGTTCCACTACACGTATCTGGGGCCGACCTTCGCCGTCGTGCAGAACGTGGTGGAGACCCGTCGCCGCGCCACCGCCTCGGCGGTAATGCTACTTTGCGCCAACCTCATCGCCCTGGGCGGTGGACCTCTGTTCACCGGTTGGCTCATCGACACGTTCGCTCAGTTTTATTTCACCCATTCAGGCGAACACCACGCTCTGCCCGCGCTTCAAAGCATGTTCGGCCAAGCGACGGCCGGACAGCATTTCGCGGCGCAATGCCCGGGAGGGGTGGCGCCGAAGGGCGCCGTGGCCTCGTTAGCGGGACGATGCCACGCCTCCCTGGTCACCGCGACGCGCCAGGGCATCCTGGTCAGCGCGGGCTTCTATCTCTGGGGAGCCTTCCACTACCTGTTGGGATCGTTCGGTCTCGCCAAGCGGCTGGCGGCCGTGGCGGCGGAACGCAAGGCGGCGGAAGCCTGAACGCTTCCCCCCCCGATCCCAGCGGTCTAAAGCCTCGCGCATGATCCCACGCTACAGCCGCCCCGAAGCCGCCGCCATCTGGTCCCCGCAGACCCGGTTTCGCATCATGTTCGAGATCGAGGCCCACGCCGCCGACGCAATGGCGGCGCTGGGCGTTATTCCCGCCGAGGCCGCCCGGGCGATCTGGGAGCGGGGCGGCAATGTCGTGTTCAACGTCGACCGGATCGATGAGATCGAGCGCGAAACCAAGCACGACGTGATCGCCTTCCTGACCCACGTCACCGAGATCGTCGGCCCGGAGGCCCGATTCCTGCATCAGGGCATGACCTCATCCGACGTCAACGACACGGCGCTAGCGGTGCAGCTAAGCCGCGCCACCGACCTTCTGATGGAAGGCGTCGAGCTGGTGCTGGCGGCTCTGAAGCGTCGCGCCCTTGAGCATCGCCTGACCCCCTGCGTTGGCCGCAGCCACGGCATCCACGCCGAACCCACCACCTTCGGCCTCAAACTCGCCGGCCACTACGCCGAATTCGGCCGCGCCCGCGACCGATTGGCCATGGCCCGGTTCGAAATCGCCACCTGCGCCATCTCGGGTCCGGTAGGCACCTTCGCCAGCGTCGACCCCCGGGTCGAGGAGCATGTGGCGGAGAAGCTCGGCCTGGTTCCCGAGCCCATCTCCACCCAGGTAATTCCCCGGGACCGGCACGCCGCCTATTTCGCGGCCCTGGCCGTGGTGGCCAGCTCAATCGAGCGACTGGCCGTTGAGATCCGCCATTTGCAGCGTACCGAGGTGCTGGAAGCCGAGGAGCCGTTCGACCCCGGTCAGAAGGGTTCCTCGGCTATGCCGCATAAGCGTAACCCAATCCTGACGGAGAACCTGACCGGCCTCGCCCGTCTGGTTCGATCGGCCGTAACCCCCGCCATGGAAAACGTGGCCCTATGGCACGAGCGCGACATCAGCCACTCCTCGGTAGAGCGGGGCATCGCTCCAGACGCGACCGTACACCTGGATTTCGCTCTCCGCCGGCTGGCGTCGCTGATCGAGCGATTGGTCGTCTATCCAGAGAACATGCAAAATAATCTCGACCGCATGGGCGGCTTGGTCCATTCGCAGCAGGTGCTGCTGGCCCTCACCCAGAAGGGCATGGCCCGGGAAGCCGCCTATTCGGCGGTTCAGCGCAACGCCATGCAGGTCTGGCGCGGCGAGGGGAAATTCCTGGACTTGCTGCGAGCCGATCCGGAGGTTCGAAGCCAGTTGAACGACCAGGAGTTATCGGATTTGTTCAACCTCGCTTGGCACTTCAAGCACGTCGATACGATTTTCCGCCGGGTGTTCGGAGACGCCGTGATCTAAAGGCGCCAAGATCTAGTCACCGGCGCTGATCTGGCCGCGGGCGATCGCAAGGAACTCGTCCATCTTCGAACGAATTTCGCTTAAGGGCACCGACAGCCCCGAGCCGGTCAGGTCTTGGCTGACCTTGCGCAGCACATCCTCGTCGCCCGGTTGCTCAATATCGGACTTGACCACGGCTTTGGCGTAGTCCTCGACGTTTTCGAGCCCCATCAGCCGCGCGGCCCACTCGCCAAGCATCCGATTGCGGCGGGCCGCGGCGCGAAATTCCTGCGCTGCATCGTTGGCGAACTTGCCTTCGAAACCCCGCTCACGATCGTTGAAACTACTCATGCACAACCTAACTCCGAAGACCGGCGGGGGTCATAACCCGGCGCAACCATGGCCGCAATCTCCCCATCGGGCTGTGGCTCTTGATACATTGCCATGAAATCGCCGGAAATCGATAGCCGCGCAGTCGTAGGGCAATGGCGTTCTGGTTGTCGCGTCAAGAACTAGGCCGTTTTCCTGACCGGTTCCCGGCTCGAGAGGCAAGGCGGCGTTTGCGCGAAGGGCTACCTTCCGATACGTTGTTAGTGGCCCTGATGATGTCAGACGCGATCCAGGACAGATGCGCGCGCGGCGCTGAAGCCCGCGCGCATTTTCATTTGGCGACCGCCGCTGGCCAAAGGAAGGCTTAACGATCATGACCCGCCGCAAGAAGATATACGAGGGGAAGGCCAAGATTCTCTATGAGGGTCCGGAGCCCGGAACGCTTATCCAGTATTTCAAGGACGACGCCACCGCCTTAGACGGAACGAAGAAAGCCGTGCTTGAGGGCAAGGGCGTCATCAACAATCGAATCAGCGAATATGTGATGACGCGGTTGAACACCATCGGCGTGCAGAATCACTTCATCCGCCGGCTTAACCTTCGCGAGCAGCTGATCAAGGAAGTGGAGATCATCCCGCTGGAGGTGGTCTGCCGTAACATCGCCGCTGGCTCGCTGTCGCGCCGCTTTGGCCTGCCCGAGGGCCAAGCGCTGCCGCGTTCGATCATCGAATTCTACCTCAAGGACGACAAGCTCAGCGACCCGATGGTCGCCGAGGAGCACATCACCGCGTTCAACTGGGCCGCCACCCAGGAGATCGACGACATGATGGCCACTACTTTGCGGGTGAACGACTTTTTGAGCGGCCTGTTCGGCGCGGTCGGCATCACTTTGGTGGACTTCAAGATCGAATATGGCCGGGTCTGGGAAAACGACTTTTCGCGGATCATCCTCGCCGACGAGATCAGTCCGGACAGTTGCCGGCTGTGGGACTCGACGACCAACGAGAAGCTCGACAAGGATCGCTTTCGCCGCGACATGGGCAATGTCATCGAAAGCTACACCGAGGTCGCCCGGCGCCTTGGCGTGATGAAGGAAATGCCGACCGTCATCCAAGGCGGGATCCAATGAGGACCTGATGAAAGCCGTCGTCCACGTATATCTGAAAACCGGCGTACTCGATGTCCAGGGCAAGGCGGTCCAGACCGCCCTGCATGGCCTTGGCTGGGCCGACGTGGACGACGTGCGGATCGGAAGAGTGATCGAATTCGCCCTGGCCGGAGACGACGAGACCGAGGCGAGGTCGCGGGTCGAGGCCATGTGCGCGCGTTTGCTGGCCAACCCGGTTATCGAGAGCTACCGCGTGGAGATCACTGCTTGAAGGCGGCTGTCGTCATCTTCCCGGGGTCAAACTGCGACCGCGATTGCAAGGTGGCCATCGAACGATCCACCGGCGCGCAAGTGACCATGGTCTGGCACCAGGAGACGGCACTCCCCGCCGGCCTCGACCTGATCGTCCTGCCGGGCGGGTTTTCCTACGGCGACTATCTAAGATGCGGAGCGATGGCCGCGCTGTCGCCGGTGATGACCGAGGTCAAGGCCGCTGCCGGCCGAGGGGTAGCGATCGCCGGCATCTGCAATGGTTTCCAGATTCTGTGTGAGGCGGGGATGCTGCCTGGCGCCTTGCTGCGCAACGCGGCGCTGAAGTACGTCTGTAAGCCGGTCGATCTCGATATCGTCAACGTTCAGACCCGTTTCACCGCCGCCTTCGGCGGGCGTCGCGAAGCGACGCTTACAGTGGGCAACGGCGAGGGTAACTTCTTTGCCGACGACGCTTCGCTCGACCGTTTGGAGGGTGAAGGTCAGGTGGTGTTCCGCTATCGAAACAACCCCAACGGGTCGTCGCGCGGGATCGCCGGCATCGTCAACGCGGGCGGCAATGTGCTGGGGCTGATGCCACACCCGGACCGAGCCTTCGAGCCGGCCCTGGGCTCAATCGATGGCGCCCTGGTGTTCCAAAGCGTGATGGCAAGCGCCTGAACTAGGGAGCCCCGCCAATCCGCCGAGGCTCCCCTATCAAGGCTAGTTTACCGCGACGCCGTGCCGATCGGCTTCGGGGCGGCGGCCGCCAAGTTGCATTTGGCCAGGCCCTTTTCGTCCAAGGCCCTGAATTGTTTATAGGCGGTGATCCGGCCGACCTGTTTGGCCACGTCCTTGCAGGCGGGGGCGTCACTGGCGTCATCGGGCGCGATCGCGGCGATGCAGGTCGAACCTTCGCAATTGAACACCGCATGGGCGGCGATGAACTTGAGGTGGCCGCTGACCGAGTTTTCCAGAGTGGCGGTGACCATGCCATCGGCGAAGGCGGAACCGGCCATGCCGAGCGCCATCACGGCGCAGACCGTCGCGAGGTTGAGTTTCATTTGGGTAGCCTTCCATACACGGGGTGGAGATATGTCGGTCCTGATCGTTAGGATCAGAACTTGACAGCGATCAGATATCTTCGAGAATTCACGCGCAAGAACCTTCTGCCGCGTTGCAGCATTTTCCTGAGACTTTACCGTGCCGCACAATTCACGGGCAGGTAGCGCATGCCCGCGTCTCGGGGAGTGGCGTCACGGGCGCCGGAACGCTAGAACCACCCGATGACCCAGCCCAGCACGGTCGGAGCCGAAGCCGCCCGCCTAAGCGGCCTTGCAACCGACGAATACGCCTTGATTCTCAAACGCCTGAACCGCGAGCCGAACGCCGTGGAGTTGGGGATTTTTTCGGTGATGTGGAGCGAGCATTGCTCGTACAAATCATCTCGCCGCCATCTGGCCAAGTTCCCCACCGGCGGCCCGAGGGTCATTCAGGGCCCGGGCGAAAACGCCGGCGTGGTGGATATCGGCGACGGGCAGGCGGTGGTATTCAAGATGGAATCCCACAACCATCCCTCGTTCATTGAGCCCTACCAGGGCGCGGCCACCGGCGTCGGCGGCATCATGCGCGACGTGTTCACCATGGGCGCCCGCCCGATCGCCCTGCTCAACGCGCTGAGATTCGGCGACCCGGCGCATCCTGGAACCCGGCGTCTGGTGGCCGGGGTCGTCGCCGGCATCGGCGGCTATGGCAATTGCGTTGGCGTGCCCACGGTGGCCGGCGAGACCAACTTTCACGCCGGCTATGACGGCAACATTCTGGTCAATGCCATGTGCGTGGGCCTCGCCGACAGCGACAAGATCTTTTATTCGGCCGCTCCTGCCGCCGGCCTGCCGGTGGTCTATTTCGGCTCGAAAACCGGCCGCGACGGCATCCATGGCGCGACCATGGCCTCGGCCGAGTTCGACGCCGATTCGGACGCCAAGCGCCCGACCGTGCAGGTCGGCGACCCGTTCGCCGAGAAGCTGCTGATCGAAGCTACCTTGGAACTGATGGCCTCGGGCGCCGTTGCGGCGATCCAGGATATGGGGGCGGCCGGCTTGACGTCGTCATGCGTGGAAATGGCCGGCAAGGGCGCGGTGGGCGTCGAACTGGATCTCGATATGGTACCGCAACGGGAAGCGGACATGACCGCCTACGAAATGATGCTGTCGGAGAGCCAGGAGCGGATGCTCGCTATCCTTAAGCCTGGGCGGGAAGCCGACGGGCGGCGTATCTTCGAAAAATGGGGTCTGGACGCGGCCACCATCGGCTGGACTACCGACACTGGCCACATCGTGCTTCGCCACCATGGCGAGGTCGTCTGCGACCTTCCCCTCGCTCCGCTGACAGAGGACGCGCCGAACTATGATCGGCCGTGGACCGACCCGCCTCGCCAGCCCCACCTGGACCCGGCCCATATCCCCGCCCCCATCGACTGGAAACACGCTGTGCTGACGGTGATGGCCTGTCCGGATATCGCCTCCAAGCGCTGGATCTGGGAACAGTACGATCGCCACGTGATGGCCGACACCCTTGAAGACTCGGCCACCGGCGCCGACGCCGGGATCGTGCGGGTTCATGGGTCGGCCAAAGCCCTTGCGATGACCAGCGATTGCACCCCGCGCTATGTCGCGGCCGACCCCTATGAAGGCGGCAAGCAAGCCGTCGCCGAGGCCTGGCGGAATCTGACGGCCGTGGGCGCCCTGCCCATCGCCGTCACCGACAATCTGAACTTCGGCAACCCGGAAAAGCCGG
>JAYVYH010000096.1:0-12598 GCA_043784385.1 Caulobacteraceae bacterium
ATCCGAAATCTAGGAAGCCTGGGCTGCCGCTGATCGGCGGCGCGGTCCGCAGGTCGGCCAGATCTGGTGTCGGGCGCGCAGTAGCTAGGTCGGCCGCCAGAAGAGTTTCTAGCGCGGCGGCCACCGCCAGCACCCGCGCGTCGCCGCCCCGGGGGCCGACGATCTGCAGGCCGAACGGCAGGCCGGCGCGGTCGAGTCCGACGGGCAGGCACACCGCCGGATGGCCGACCAGGCTGACCGCATAGGCCATGGCCAGCCAGTGGAAATAGCTCCGGGTCGGCAGACCATCGATTTTGGCAGGATAGACCTCGGACCAGGGTCTGGGGCTGAGGGTGATGGCCGGAGTGATGATCACATCATGGTCCCGGAAGAACGTCTGCCAGCGCCGATAGATCGCGGTTTGCGTCAGCTCCGCCTGGGCGACGTCCAGGGCCGAATAGCCCAGGCCCTCGGCGACATTGGCGTGAACGTTTGGCCCGACGCTTTGCGGGTGGCTGAGGACCTTCTCATGATGGGCCGCGAGAAAGCCGACGGCGCGCAGCACCTCGAACGCCCGGTCGGTTCCGGCGCAATCGGGCGTGGCGTCGTCGGCGTGTGCGAAGACCTGGCGGAACCGCGCGGTCTTTTCCGCGAAAACCTCCCGGACATGCCGCTCGGTCGGGGCGAAACCAAAGTCCGGGGTGAAGGCGACGCGAAGGGACGCTAGGTCCACTGCCGCCGGTCGCGTGAAGTCCTCCGGCCGCCGCACGTTCCGCCCCCAGATGGTGGTCGCCAATGGGTCATCGGCGCGATCGGCGACCATGGCCGCCAGCATCAGGCAGACATCGGGCACGGTCCGGGCCATCGGCCCCAGCACCGATAGAGGCGACCATCCGCGCAGGCCGCGTTCGGTCGGCACGAGGCCCGGTGTCGGCCGAAAGCCGACCACGCCGCAGAAGGCGGCGGGGTTGCGCAGGCTGCCGCCCATGTCCGACCCCGTGGCGATAGGAACCATGCCGGTGGCCAGCGCCACCGCCGAACCGCCGGATGACCCCGCCGCCGACCGCGTGGGATCGAACGGATTGCCCGTGGCGCCGTGGATCCGGTTACGGGTGTTGGCCCCGGCGCCGAATTCGGGAGTGTTGGTCTTGCCCAACACGATCGCGCCGGCGCGTTTCAGATCGACCACCGCGTCGCCGTCCCGCGCCGGGACGTTGTCGGCGAACAGTTCGCTACCGAAGGTGGTACGAAGCCCTGCGGTCTCGTCCAGGTCTTTCACCCCAAGCGGCAGGCCGTGGAGAAGGCCAAGGGGGTCGCCCCGCGTTACCGCTGCGTCCGCCTCCCGTGCAGCCAGCCACGCTCGATCGAAGTCCCGGGTGACCATGGCGTTGACGGCGTGATCGATAGCCTCCACCCGGGCGATGCAGCTCTCCATCAGGCGGCTCGGCGCGAGGGAACCCTCGCCGATCCGGCGGCGCGCCTCGGCGGCGGTCAAGTCACAGGGTTCAAGTGTCATGATCGAGCTCTCGCCAGCCTCGCGATTTGCGCCAAAGCGGCTGCGAAGACCCGCCAAGCCTGTATAATGTGGTGCAACAGTATTCGATAAGGGGCATGTCATGCGCTACGCCATATCCGGAACCATCATGCAAACCGTGGGCATCGACCTTGCGCCCGGAGAGACGGTCTACAGCCAGACCGCCACCATGGCCTGGATGAGCGCCGGCGTTCGCATGCACACCAATACCGGCGGCGGCCTGTTCGCCGGCATCAAACGCAGTCTGACTGGCGGTAGCTTCTTCGTCACGGACTTCACCTCCGAAGGCGGACAGGGCCACGTCGCCTTCGCCCCGCGTTTCCCGGGCACGATCATGGCCCGCATCCTGCGGCCTGGCGAATCGCTGATCTGCCGCAAGGAGACGTTTCTGTGCGCGGAGAAGACCGTGACCCTGGAACTGGCCTGGCAGCAGCGGATCGGTTCGGGCTTCTTCGGCGGCGCCGGCTTCATCCTTCAGCGGGTGACCGGACCGGGCACGGTGTTCCTCGACCTCTCGGGCGAGCTGATCAGCAAGCGCCTGGCGCCGGGTGAGCAGATCTTCGTCCACGCCGGACATGTTGGCGTGCATGAGCCCACCGTGTCTTTCGACATCCAGTTGGTGCCCGGCTTCCGAAACATCATCTTCGGCGGCGAGGGCATCTTCCTGGCCTGCCTGACCGGCCCGGGCGAGGTCTGGCTGCAGTCGATGCCGATCATGAACCTGGCCGAGGAAATCGCGCGATATATGCCGGGTGGCGCCGACCGCTCCGGTGGCGGGGGCGGGGCCATTGGCGGCATCGCCACGGCCGGTGTTGTCGGCGGCATTCTGGGAAGTATCCTGGGCGGCGACAACTGACCGCCAGAAATGGAGATGGGGACGGCGACGGGCTGCGGATCGCGAATCTACGCAGCCCGTTGGCCGGACCGTTCACCCTTGAGGTTCCGCGCGGCGCGATCCTGGCCATCTCCGGCGTCTCGGGATCGGGCAAGAGCCTGTTTCTGCGCATGGTCGCCGACCTCGACCCCAATGACGGCGAGGTAAGCCTGAACGGCGCCTCTCGGTCCGGCCTGGCGGCGAATCTCTGGCGTCGGCGAATTCCCTATGTCGCGGCGGAATCCGGCTGGTGGGCCCAGAACGTGCACGACCACTTCGCCGCCGATCAGCTGGAGCGCGCCCGAGGCCTGGCAGAGCGGCTGGGTGTCGCCAGTGCGCCCTTCGATGGCCCCGTCGACCGGCTCTCTACCGGCGAGCGCCAACGCCTGGCCCTGGTCCGCACCGTGATCCTGGATTCGCCGGCCCTGCTCCTGGATGAGCCGACCGCCCCCCTCGACCCGGTCTCCGTGGAAAAGGTCGAGGCCGTGCTGCGAGAGCGGGCGGCCGCCGGCGCGGTGATCATTCTGGTGTCGCACGACCCGGCCCAGGGCGCGCGGCTGAACGCCCGGCGACTGCGGATGGTCGACCGCAAGCTCGAGGCCGAGACGTGATCTCGCTGTCGCCCATCGATCTCACCCTGGCCTCGGCGCTGGTGGCCCTGGATGCCGGGGTGTCGATCGCGCTTCGCCTCAACCTGCACCGCCAGCTACTGTGGGCAGCGTTACGGATGGTGGTCCAGCTGATCGCCGTGGGCTTCATCCTGCGGTTCATCTTCACCCTCAACAGTCCCCTCGCCACCCTGGCGATCGTCATGGTGATGGGGATGATCGCGGCGCGGGAAATCGCCGCGCGGCCGGTGCATAAGTTCAGGGGGCTGGCGGGCCTGAGTATCAGCGGCGCGACGGTCGCGCTGGCCACCATCGTCACGGCCGTCCTGGCCCTGACCACCGCGATCCGGCCGCATCCTTGGTACGATCCACGCTATGCGGTGTCCCTGGTGGGAATCATCCTTGGATCGGTCCTCAACGCAGGCAGCTTGACCCTGGACGGCATCGTCGGCGGCGTCTGGCGCGAGCGGTCGGCTATCGAGGCCCAGCTGGGCCTTGGCGTCGATTTCCGCGCGGCGACCCTGCCCCTGCTGCGCGAAGCCATCCGGCGGGGCCTGTTGCCGATCATCAACCAGATGTCCGCCGCCGGGCTGATCACCCTGCCCGGCATCATGACCGGCCAGATCATCGCCGGCATGGATCCGGTGGAGGCGGTCAAGTATCAGATCCTGCTGATGTTCCTGCTGGCCGGCGCCAGCGGTGTCGCCGCGCTGACCGTTGCCGAACTTTCCCTTCGGCAACTGAGCGACGCGCGGCAGAGGCTACGGCTCGATCGCCTGAGGTAGGCGATAGGGCGACGGGGCCGTCATCATCGCCGCGTCGAAACCGGCGATCCGTTTATAGCCGTCTGCGATGGCTTGCCGCTCGGCCATCGGCAGCAAGGCGTCGAGATCGTCCCCGGGACGCGGCGCCCGCTGTTCGGCCAGCTCCATCACCTTGTCGGGGCCGTGGGCGCGGTTCATCAGCACGATGCGGCTGGTGGCTTCGCGGCGGTCGGCTTCATAGCGCGTCAGGGCCGTATCTACGTCGGGCGCTGTTGACAGGTGGAACGCTAGGGCGCGGGCGTCGATGATCGCCTGCGTCGCGCCGTTGGAGCCTACCGGATACATCGGGTGGGCGGCGTCGCCCATCAGGGTGGTCCGGCCGAACGTCCATCGCGGCAGCGGGTCGCGATCGACCATGGGAAATTCGAACACCTCTTCGCTGGCCTCCACCAGGGCTGGAACGTCGATCCCCGGCCAGTGCCAGCCGGCGAAAGGTGGCATGAAGTCGTCTCGGCGGCCCATCCGGTTCCAGTCTTCCCGGGGCGGGGCGTCACCTTCCCCGCGTTTCAGGTCACATATCCAGTTGAGCCGGGTCTCGCCGGTCTCGGCGTCGTAGGCGATCGGATAGGCGACGAACTTCTGCCGGGAATGGCCCGCCCACAGCATCGATCGGCCGCCTAATACCTTGGCCGACCGGCTGGTGGACCGCCACAGGGTGACGCCGTTCCACTTCGGCGCGCCCTCGTCCGGATGGAATTTTCGCCGGACCGCCGAATGGATGCCGTCAGCCGCCAGCAGCAGATCGACATCTTCCCAACCGCCGAAGCCGCCGGTCTCGCGATCTATGAAACAGGCCCTCGAGCCACCGTCACTGGTTTCGAGATCGGTGAGAGACTGGCCGAACCCGATGGCGGCCGGTCCAAGCCGGGCCTGCACCGCGCGCGTTAGCAGCATCTGAAGCTCGCCGCGATGGATGGCGATCTGCGGCCAGGCATAGCCGGCGGCCAGACCACGCGGCTCCCGCCAGATGCGCCGGCCGTCCTTAGTCAGATAGACCAGTTCGTCGATCTCCACCCCCAGGCGGCGCAGATCGTCCAGCAGCCCCAGATCGGCCAGTTCCCGCACCGCGTGGGGCAACAGGTTGATGCCGACGCCGAGCGGCCTGAGCGCCGACGCCGCTTCGTGAATCTGGGGCTCGAACCCGGCCTTGTGCAGGCTGAGGGCGGCGGTCAGGCCGCAGATGCCGGCCCCGACGATGACGATCTTCATTCTCAATTCCTGTCCACGCCGCAACGGCCTTTGACAGGCGGCGCGTCGGGGATAGAGCCTCAATACCAAGATTGGCCCCACCGCCAACCGGAGGATCATATGACCCAGGAAACTCTTTCTAACCCCTATGCCGCCAAGCCTTGGCTGGCGCTCTACGAGCCGGGGATCGCGCCCACCCAGACGCGCGAGCACCAGGACATGCTCAGCCTGTTCCGCGCCGCCCTGGCCGATCCGTCGGCTCCGGCGCTGATCTATTTCGACGGCGAGATCAGCTATGGCGAACTGGATGCGATGAGCGACGCCCTGGCGGTATGGCTGGCCGAGGCCGGCGTCTCGGCCGGTGACCGGGTGACCATCATTCTGCAGAACACCCCGCACTTTGTGATCGCCATGGTTGCCGCCTGGAAACTGGGCGCCATACCGACACCGGCCAATCCGATGTATCGCCGCGACGAACTGGCCAAGCTGTTCGCCGACAGCACGCCGGCGGTGGTGGTCGCCCACGACGACCACGCGCCCACCGCGTTGGAGGGCCTGGAGAAGGCCGGCCTGGCGGCCAGGGTGCTGTCGGTCAGCGCCCATGATTTCCAGACCCGCGACGAGCCACGGGTGCTGCCCGGCCGCCGTCAGACACCAGATGGAGCGACCGACTTCCTGGCCGCCATCCGCGCCCATGACGCCGCCGGCCCGCCGCCTCACACCCCCGCGCCGGATGATCTGGGCCTGCTGCTCTACACCTCCGGCACCACGGGCCAGCCGAAGGGAGCCATGCTGCGTCATTCCGGCATGGCCTTCACCTCCCAGATCTTTCGCGACTGGGCGCCGGTCCCGCCAGGCTCGGTCATCCTGGGGATTGCGCCGCTTTTCCACATCACCGGCATCATCGCCCACGTCGGGGTGGCGTTCTCGGCCAGGTGCCCGCTGATCTTGCACTACAGGTTCGAGTCTTCGCTGGTGCTGGACGTGATCCGGGAGCGCCGACCGACCTTCACAGGCGGCGCCATCACAGCCTTCAACGCCCTGATGAACGCGCCGGGAGTCGGGCTGGAGGACTTCGTCAGTTTCGCGGGGCTGATGTCGGGCGGCGCGCCGATCGCCCCGGCCTTGGCTGACGCGATCGAGGCCAAGCTCGGCCAGGCGGTGTTCCCGGCCTATGGCATGACGGAGACCACATCACCCACCCACATCGGTCCCAAGAGCCGCCGCCCGCCAGTCGATCCAACCAGCGGCGCGATGGCCATCGGCGTGCCGATCCAGGACACCGAGTCGATGATCGCCGGCGAAGACGGCCAGCCGATGCCGGTCGGCGAGGTCGGCGAGGTGTGGATGCGCGGACCGCAGATCATGGTCGGCTACTGGAACAAGCCCGAGCAGACCGCCGAAGCCCTGGTCGACGGCTGGATGCGCTCGGGCGATGTCGGCTTCATGGACGCGGAAGGCTGGTTCTATCTGGTGGACCGCAAGAAGGACATGATCAGCGCCTCGGGCTTCAAGGTCTGGCCGCGCGAGGTGGAGGACGTGCTGGTCGCCCATCCTGCCGTGCGCGAGGCGGCGGTGGTCGGCGAGCCCGACCCCTATCGCGGCGAGACGGTGAAGGCCTTCGTATCGTTCAAGCCGGGCGTGACGGCGACCATCGAGGAGATCACCGCCCACTGCCGCGAGCGGCTGGCCACCTACAAGGTTCCACGCCGGATAGAGGTGATCGACGAACTGCCCAAGACCCTGACGGGGAAGATCCAGCGGGTGGAGCTGCGAGGTAGGCCCGGCGTCGGTCAGACAGGGTAGGCGCCACGGGGCACATTCCGACTTGGCGTCGCGCGGAAACCGTGCTGATCTGTTCTCGCTGGTCGCCGTTGGAGCGACCTGCCGGAGTACGCGACCATGGAAAAACCTGCTTACACGCCGCCAGCGATCGTGGATTTGGGCGACGCGATGATCCTGACCAAGGGCTCGTATCCGAGCAAGCCGGAGACGTTCGGCACCATCGACACGATTTCCGATCTTTCGAAGGACCTCGCGACCCTCGACCACGATTGATCGTCACGCGGCGGCTCATATCCGCAATTGTGTGATTGGCGACGAGACCATCATCCTCGATATGCGTCGAGGCCGCTACAGCCTGCTGGATCGCACCGCGTCGCTGATGTGGCAGGCTCTCCTGTGCGGAGACGCAGAGGAGTTGTCGCTGCGGCTGGGCGACATCCACGGCCTGCCGACATCCCGGATATCAGAGGATATTTCGCGATTCGCCGACCGATGCTTGGAGACAGGCTGGTTGGCGCCAGCCGCCGATGTCGTTCCAGTCATGGGCAAGACACCGACGGCGGCGTTGAGGAAGCCCTGGTCGGCTCGCGGCTTGACCGTGAAGGCGCTCCTATCGATGATGGCAACCACCGCCCGTTTGCGAGAGGGCCTGGTTTCGGCCATCGAAACAAGTCAGAGGCTCGCCGTATCCGTCGCCTTGATCCCGCCGTCGCGCGATACGGCGGCGTTGTTGAAGCGAGCGTTGCGCGCCTTTCTCTTGGCGGAGAACGTCTGTTCCTTCAAGGCGGCCCCGGATGACTGTCTGCCCCGCTCCCTCGCCCTGCACGCGTATCTGCGGCAATTGGGTCTGCCGGTCGAGCATCGCATAGGCGTGCGCGCCCCGCCGATCGAGATGCATGCCTGGGTGGAGTTCGAGGGGCGAGCTCTGTTCGACGACCAAACCTCCGGCTACACGCTAATAGCGCGGACGCCTTGAACGGCTTCATCGGCGACATCTCCGTGGCGACCCCCTTCGTCGTCGGCGGAGAACCTCAGTATGTCGAGGGCTCTCTCTCGGTATTCTTTCGCGGATGGATCTCCAATCGCGCTTCAGTCCTGGAAAGTTGCGGAACTCTCCCGCGGCCGGCCGACGACGCGGAGTTGGCTTGCCGGGCCTATCGCCGCTGGGGAAGGGATCTGCAGAGGCATGTCGAGGGGGAGTTCGCCCTGGTCGTCGTCGACCGGGCCGGCGGCGACGTGCTGCTGACGCAGGATGGGATTGGCGTCTGTCCCCTTTTCGTGGGCGTGTTGGCGGGTCGCCTAGTGTTCACCTCGCACCTTCACCGTCTGCTGGAGACCGGATGTCCGCTGGCGCTGGACGAAGTCTATCTCGCCGAACAGTTGCGCTTCTGCCGTCACATCGGCGATCGCAGTCCGTTTCGCGGCATCCGACGGATGACCGGAGGCCAGACCCTCGAATGGAAAAACGGTGCGCTCCGCCCCCACGTCGCCTGGTCGCTGGCCGAGGTTCGGCCCTCCGGCATCGGCGCCGGCGGTGAACTCGATGAACAGTTTCGCGCCTTGTTGGCCGATGCAGTGACATCGGCGACCACCGGTGAGAGGTGCTGGACGGAGCTCTCGGGAGGCCTGGACTCTTCGTCGATCGCCTGTTGCGCCGCCAGTCTCGGCATCCCGGTCGAGGCCGTTTCGCTCACTTACCCCGACTCACCCTCGGCCGACGAACGCCCGTGGATGCGCAAGGTCGTCGAGAGGTGGCCGATGCCCTGGCGCCAGATCGACGGCGACGGCTTGGCGCCGTTTTCGAAATGGCCCGACGCGCCGTTCGGCGAGCCCAACATGTCGATCTGCACCTTCGCCCACAGCGAGGCTCTGCACCGCATGGCCGCCGAAGCGGGCGCGACCGTCTTGCTATCCGGGAACGGCGGCGACCATGTGCTGCTTGGCGACCGCGTCACACCCGTGTTCCTGGCCGACGCTCTGCTCGGCGGACGTTTTGGGGCGCTCAACACCGCGCTCGCTCAATGGCGCGCGGCGGGCGCGCCGACCCGGTCCTGGCGGTTCATGATGGCAGAGACCGCGGTGCGTCCGGCGATCGACAGCCTGTTCGGAAGAACGATACGCCCGGGACAATCGCTCCCGGCGCCAAGCTGGCTCCATCCCGATCTGATCCGCCGCCATAGACTAGATGACCGCCGCGGGGGTCCGGCCGGCTTGAGGGATGGGACCGTTGGCGGTCAGCACTACCGGGAGCGTGTGCGGGAGGCCTCGGTGTTGTTGAGCATGAACGTCAATCAGTATCGCGCCGCCGTTCCCCTACGCTATCCCCTGCTGCATCGTCCCCTGGTGGCGTTCATGTATGGGCTTCCCTGGGAGGAGAAACTTCGGCCCGGCCAGGATCGCGTCATCCAGCGCCGCGCGCTGAAGGATATCCTTCCCCCCGCGGTTCGGCGGAGGGTCACGAAGGCCGGGATCGAGGAACCCTGCATGAGGGGGCTAAAAGCGGGGGGCGCGCGGCTCGTGGCCGAACTCACCGAGGGGTCTCGGCTGGTTCACCACGGCCTGGTGGATCAGGCGTCTTGGACCCGAGCGGCCGGCTTGGCCACCCGCGGCATGGTGGAGGGGCTATCCCTGTTCATGGCGGCCGCGAGCCTTGAAATCTGGTTGCGCCAGACGGAGGCGGCTGTATTTCTCCAGCCTAAAGTTTCGGGAACGCGACGTGGTGTTTGATATCTCCGCTCAAGGCGGCGGCCTTGGTCCCGAGACTCTGGATCTGGCCGTCGCCTTTTTCGTCGAGCACGGATGGTGGGCCAGCCCGCCCTGCCTGGACGAGCGGCTGTTGACCGGGTTGGAGCGTGACATCGATCGCTACTATGCCGGTGAGCGGGATCGCCGGGTGTCGCGGTCCGACGGGTCACCATGGGCGGAACGAACGACCGGTCCGCTTCGAAGGGGCAATTGCCTGTCGCTGTTGATGGACGGCTGCCGATCTTTCGTCATGGACCCTCTTCTGCCCTCGATCGCCGCTCGGCTCGCGCGAACGCCGGAGATCCGCCTGCTGCATGATCAGGTCTGGTACAAGGAGGCGGGATGTTCCGAGGCCGAGATGACAACGATCGGATGGCATCATGACAAGAGCTTCTGGGGCGGATGCTCGTCGGAAAACCTGATCTCGGCGTGGGTCCCCCTGGCCGATTGCACGATGGAAATGGGGCCGCTCACTTTTGTCGACGCCAGCCATCGGTCCGGGTCGCGGGATCCGGGCACCGCCATGGCTCCATGACCCTGAAGCGTGGTCAGGTCAGCTTCCATCATTGCCGCACGATCCACGGCAGCGGCCCCAATTGCTCCGCTGATCGGCGTGTGGCCTTCTGCATCCACTACCAGGACGAGACGAACGCCTGGGCGGCGGCGGGGCGGGAACCTTCCCCGGGGCTTTTCCTCAACGCTCTGCTGCGCGTGACGCCGGACGGGACGCCCGACTACCTCGATCCCGTCGTCTGCCCCAGGCTGTGGCCGCCGGCCTCGGTGGAAAGCGGCGAGAGCCCCGCCTCATAAGTCGAATCCAGACCCGGTTGGCGATCACCGCGCCGCGAGGTGGCGGTGGCGGGCGATCAATCCGCCGAGGCGGCGTCGCATCCGGTCCGGCGATCCGCATCGCCTTGATGTAGGCGGGACGCTGGCTGATGCGCTCGACATAGGATCGCGCGTTTGGCAGGTCGTCGCGCCCACCCAGCATCCGAGGCGATCGGAGGCAGTACAAACTCACGATGTCGGCGCAGGTGAATTCGGAGCCGGCAAGAAACGGCGTCGCCGCGAGCGTCTGCTCCACCAGGCGGGCGTAGCCGTCTTCGCGTCTCCGCACGAACGCCGCGACGGTCCCTTCGGTCTGGCCGCTCAGCACCAGCTTTGAGAAGAACAAGCCGAGGAGGTTGTTGTTGAAATGCATCCAGTAGACGTAGTCGTAATAGTTAGGCTGATCCGGACGGACCGTGAGCCGCCCGCCAGCGTGCCGGATCTTCCCGATGCTACGACCTTCGGCGAAGATCGTGAGGATGCGTTGGCGCGGGCTGTGGACGCCATCGAGACCGCCTTGATGGGGCGCATGGCTGGTCGCGACATGATGCCCGACCAGAGCGCCGACGCCCCCGATGTCGAGTTGCCCGCCCTGTCGGTGGCCAAGATCGCGCTATATCGGGCGATGAGATCGGAAGGCGTCGGGAAGGCCGCGCTGGCCAAGCGCCTTGGCGTGGCGCTTCCTCAAATCGACCGACTTCTTGATTTGCGACATCAATCCCGCCTCGACGCGCTTCAACGCGCGCTGGCGGCGCTTCAGCGAACTTTGATCATTAGCGTCGCCACGGCGGCTTGAAATTGTGGGTCGATGGGAACCTTGTCGGCGGAATTCCTGATGCAACCGTGACGATAGAGGGGTGAAATGCAGGAAGACGACGAGTTCGAATTTCTTCACGGCGCCAGAGCTTCCGATGACCCGCGGAAACTGGGCGCACAGATCGATGTGACCCGCGCTCTGATCGCTGCCGGATAGCCAACCGAAGTGGTGCTTTCCTCGGACTATGAAGTCTGCCAGTCGCGCTGGCCGCGCGCCCCCCCGAGGTCGGCCTCGCGTATCAGGAAACCCCAGTTCTCGGAGTGTCGGTCCGTATTCCCGATTATGGCGTCAAAGGCGATGGTCTCCGCCCACCATCGTTGCCCGTCGCCGGGCATCTGCAAAAGCGGTGGGCGACCGCCATTTGGCTCGCTTAGCCGGTGACCTCAGCGACGGCAACTCAGTTGGCGTCTTCATCAGGCTCGGCGACCGTGCCTAAGCCGCGAGGGCCTAGGCTGGATAGGCCCGCTCGCCGTGTTCCGACACGTCGAGCCCGTCCTCGATCATCAGGTCGCTCGCCCTGAGCCCGATCACGCGCTTGACCGCCCAGAGGATGGCGACGGTGGCGAGCGCCGACCAGGCGGCGACCGCGATGACCCCGAGCGCCTGAACGCCCGCCTGGCCGGCCATCGTCATTCCGGGCGCATAGCCCGCGCCGCCAAACACCCTGGAGGCAAGGACCGCGACCAACAGGCTGCCGAGAATGCCACCGACGCCGTGAACGGCGAAAACGTCCAGAGAATCGTCGATTTTCAGGCGGTGCTTGACCAGGTCCACCGCCAGGAAACAGATCGCGCTGCCCGCGGCGCCGAGCGTCATGCCGCCAAGCGGTCCCACATAGCCCGAGGCCGGGGTGATGGTGGCCAGGCCCGCCACCACGCCGGTGACCAGTCCGACCATGCTGGACCGACCGAAGCGGACTCGCTCGAGCAGCGCCCAGACCAGTCCGGCCGTCGCCGCCGAGACGTGGGTGACCAGAAGGGCGATGGCGGCATCGCCATTGGCCGCCAGCGCGCTGCCGCCGTTGAACCCATACCAGCCGACCCACAGCATGCCGGCGCCGGTCATGGTCATACCCGGGTTATGCGGCGGGTGCTGCGTTTTGGGGAAGCCGTCGCGTGGGCCGACCATGATGGCGGCTACCAGGGCCGATGCGCCCGCGGTGGCGTGCACGACCAACCCGCCGGCGAAATCCATCACGTGGCGCTGGGCCAGCCAGCCGCCGCCCCAAACCCAGTGCGTTACCGGCGCATAGACGATCAGCAGCCACAGGCCGCTGAACGCCAGCACCGCGGCGAACTTCATCCGCTCCACATAGGCGCCAACGATCAGGGCCGGGGTGATCACCGCGAAGGTGGCCTGGAACATGAAATAGGCGGTCTCAGGGATCGAACCGACCTGGGCGGTGCGTCCGACCGA
>JAYVYH010000097.1:0-25972 GCA_043784385.1 Caulobacteraceae bacterium
CAGGTGGTCGCCGCGGCCGACCAGGGTCGACAGAACACCGAGATTGGCCTGATAGCCGGTGCTGAACACCATGGCGTGCTTGCGGCCATAGAAATCGGCTACCGCCCTCTCCAACAGGGTGTGGCCGTTATAGGTGCCGTTGGCCACCCGTGATCCGGTCGTGCCGGTGCCTTGTTCGCGGGTCGCCTCGACGGCCTTCTCGATGCAGTCCGGGTCGAATGTCAGGCCCAGATAGTTGTTTGTGCCCAGCAGGATCATCCTCTGGCCGTTCAATACGCCTTCGGTCGGCGACAGCACGCTGTCGAACTCAACATTCAGAGGGTCGACGCCGTGCGCCAGCAAGGCGTCATAGGCCTGCCGGTATCCGGCGTGCTTGGCGAGAATGGTCATGCCGCGTTCCCGCTTTTGAGGTCTTCGACGGCGCGCATCAGGTCGGCCACGGTCTGTATTTGAGCGACTCGATCCAGCGGGATCGACAGGTCGTAAAAGTCTTCGATCGCCATGACGAAATTCATCACCCCCAAGGAATCCATCCCCAAATCCTCGACTATGTCCGTGTCATCGGTAATCGACACGGGCCTGCCGAGAACCTGCTCAAAGATTGTTGAAATTTCGTTTCGCATCGATGGAGTCATCGGCTGACTCTGACTTTCCACTAGGGCGAGTTGATGGTTTTGTCGCATTCGGCCTGGTTGCCCTTAGGCTTAGTGGAAGGATGAGCCCCCGCATACCGTAACAGGTTTGAGGCGCCCCGTTCAACCGCGCCGGAAAATCACGCCCAGGCTTTGGCGCTTATCCGCGGATTGGAGTCCCGTCCACCTCAAGACGTTGGAACCCTCATGTAGGCCGCCGGCGCCAGGAGAAAAGGCGGCGATCAGGCCAGCCAGCCCTTCCGCCGATACCAAGCGACTGTCTGTTCGAACCCGACGTCAAGTTCAAAGCGTGGGCTGAATGCCGCGGGATGCTGCTCATGGGCGTTCACGGACCAGTCTTCGTGCAGCAATTCGCTTGCTTTTCCGCGGTTGAAGATCGTTGGGCTGCCCCGGATCCGACCGATGGCCTCGACCAGGGCGGCCGATCCGCGAATCGCCCAGTCTGGCGTCGGAATGAGGATCGGATTTCCGCCCATGACCGCCGCGGCCGCCGAGAATATCTCCCGCCAGCCATATCCGGCCGGTCTCGCGCCGCCGAAGGCGAAGGTTCCAGCCACCCAGCCTCCCGCCAGCGAATCGGTCACCCGCCGAGCCACATCGTCGACATGGGCCAGCGCCAGGCGCGTGGTGGTCGAACGCGGCATCGGGATCACCGGACTGCTTCGCGCCAGTTGGAACAGGCCGAGGGTCTCGCGGTCACCGGGTCCGTAGATGGCCGGCGGGCGCATTACCATCAGGCGGTCGCCGAGTTTGGCGCGCGCCGCGTCCTCCCCGGCGCGTTTGCTCGCAGCGTAGTCGGACAGGGCCGGCTCCCGCGCCGCGAGACTCGAGATCTGAACTACGCGTCCGCACCCGGCTGTGAACGCCGCCTCCGCCGCCATATGAGCGCCCTTTCGGTTGACGTCGAAGAAGGCTGCCCTGTTCGCGGCCTTGATCAAACCCGCGGCGTGCACCAGCGCGTCGGCTCCCCCCATCAGCGCTGCCAGGGCCGCGGGGTCCCTCACATCGCCAACTGTGACTTCAGGGGGCGTGGCGCCCCAGAGTCCCGCCGTGGGACCCCGGGCCAGAACCCGAACCCGCCAGCCGGCCGCCATCAGCCCCACCGTCAGCCGCCGCCCGAGGAAGCCCGTGCCGCCGGTAACCGCCACTAGGCCTCGGGTCATTTCAGATCGTCAGAACGACTGGCGCGGTCTCGAAGGCGCCCGTGACATAAAGGGCCTTGGCCTTCGATCGGCTGAGCTTGCCCGACGATGTCTGGGGCAGGCTGTGCGGAGGGGTCGGAACCACCTTCACCTCGAGGCCGTGGCGAGTCCGCAGCAGGTTGCCGACATCGACCGCCAGCGCGGCGCGGGCGGCCGGATCGGAAGTGCGGCATTGCACCAGGGCGACCACCCGCTCTTCGCCGGCGTCGTCGTTCACCGAGAACACCGCGACATCGCCGGCTCTGAGGCCCGCGGCTTCCCGCTCGGCGGTCCACTCCAGGTCCTGCGGCCAGACGTTGCGGCCATTGACGATAATCAGATCTTTGGCCCGGCCGGTGATCACGATCTGTCCGTCGATCGTGTAGCCAAGATCGCCGGTGTCCAGCCAGCCGTCCGGCGACAGCGTCTTGGCGGTTTCAGCCGGTTCGCCGAAATAGTTCTTCATCAGGCTGGGGCCGGCGGCGAAGATGCGCCCGACGGTCCGATCGCTCACCGGCGTCCCGATCTCGTCGCGTATCTCGATCCTGTGACCTTCAAGCACCGTCCCGCACAGGGTGAACTCCCTGGCGCGGGCGCCGGGCCGGGTCGGCGCAGCGGCGCGGCGGTGGTGTTCGAGGGCATCGATGTCGGCGATATCGGTCCTCAGGCCCTGGCCCACCGGTGTCAGGGTCAGGGCAAGGGTAGCCTCCGCCATGCCGTAGCTGGCGGTGAAGGCCTTGGCGTTGAAGCCAGCCGCCTCGAAAGTGGCGGCGAAGGCGCGAAGCGGCTCTGGCCGGATCATGTCGCCACCCAGGCCGGCGACCCGCCATGTCGAAAGATCAAGCTCGCTCAGCGTCGCAGCGCTGGCTCTGCGCGCCGCCAGTTCATAGCCGAACGTGGGCGCATAGGAGATTGAGCCGCCCCGCTTGGAAATCAGGTCGAGCCACAGGCCTGGGCGGCGAACGAAAGCGCCGGTGGGCAGAAGATCGACCGAGACCTGGAAGGCCAAGCTGTTGAGCAGCATCCCCACCAGGCCCATGTCATGGTAAAGTGGCAGCCACGTAACGGTGCGGTCGGCCGCGACGACACCCAGGCCGTGTTCGCCAATGGCGATCAGATTGGCCATCAGCGCCGATTGAGTCACCGCCACCCCGACCGGGAAACGCGTGCTTCCCGACGAAAACTGCAGATAACACAGACCTTGGGGATTGATCGCCGGCAGCCGCTCGGCGCCGGTCTCCGGCAGGTCAGCCAAGGTCCCGACGAACACCAAGTCGAGCCCCTCGGCCGCCTCGGCGAACCAGGCCGCCAGGGCCGGCGGCGCGAAGGCGGCCTTGGCTCCGGCCGAGATCATCATCCGCCGGACATGTGCGACATAGGCCTCCTTGCCGCCCAGCGGCGCGGGCAGTGGCGTCGGCGCCGGAACCAGGCCGGCATACTGACATGCGAAGAAGGCGCGGAGAAAGTCGCCGTCGCTGTCGGCCGCCAACGCGACACGATCGCCGGGAGCCAAGCCGAGGGCCAGCAGGCGCCCGGCCAGCGCGCGGGCCTGTTCAGCCAGCGCCGCATAGGTCAGCACTTCGACCAGCTCGCCGCGCAGAGAGTGGATATTGACGCCGGTCCGCTGGGTGGCGGCGAAATCCAGGGCCTCGGCGATGGTGGCGAAATCGCCCTTCCGGACGGTCCGATCGGTGGCTGTTGGGGTTGGGGTCAAGATTGGGCGGTCCACTGAAAGCATTTTACCGAGCGGCGGGTCTGGAGATCATGTAAAGCGTCCTGGCAAGGCGTCATCATCGACAAAGCCTTGGGGCCTGATAGTCGATAGTGACGGCCCGCGTCGACCGTTCGGCGCCATGAGGTCGTATGCGCCGGATAAAGTCTGTGTTGTAGGATGTAAATGAACGAAGCGGGCTCCAGCGAAACTTCCAGGGCCGGGCGTCCTGGCCTTGGCGCCCTGATGAGGGACCAGCTTCTGCATGAGGCCTGGAGCCGCGACAAGGGTCGGGGTCTTGGCCCGCTGTTCAGGCTTATCCCCTTCGTTAAGGCCCATCCGGTCGATGCGTTCCTCGGACTTACCTTCATGCTGATCTCGTCCGGCGCCATTTTGGGGCTCAGCGCGGCGGCGCGGTGGGTGATCGACGGCGGCTTTTCCGTGCGCGAGCCCGGCGCTCTGGCCCGGGTCTTCCTGATGGCCGGGGCCGTGGCCACCGTCCTGGCCCTGGCTACCGGGCTTCGGCTGTACTTCTTGCTCAAGCTGGGCGAGCGCGTAGTCGCCGACCTGCGAAAGATGGTCTTCCGCCACGTGCTGGGCCTCGACCTGACCCACTTTCTGAAGCTGCGGACCGGCGAGGTGCTCTCGCGCCTGACCACCGACATGTCGATCGTCGAGGGCATCGTCGGCAATGTGATTCCCGTGGCCATGCGCAATCTGGTCACGCTGATCGGCGCCCTGGTTTGGATGATGGTGGTCAGCCCGAGTCTGACTTTCATGGTCCTGCTGATGATCCCGATCCTGCTGACGCCGATGCTGGTGATGAGCCGCCGTCTCCAGGCTCTGTCGGCCCGGGCTCAGGATCGCTTCGCCGAAGCGGTGGGCTATGCCGGCGAAGGGTTGGGCGCGCTCGACACGGTCCAGGCCTTCGGCCAGGAAGACTCCGTCGCAGGTCGCTTCAACGGCGCCGTGGAGAGCGCGTTCGAGGCCTCCCGGGCCCAGATTCGCGCCCGGGGCGTGCTGTCCTTCCTGATGATTACGGTGATCTTCGGCGGCATGCTCGCGCTGCTCTATCGTTCGGCTCTGGCGGTGATCGTCGAGCACAGCCTGACGCCGGGGGCGCTGTTCCAGTTGCTTGGCCTGGCCTTTCTGGCCGCCAACGCCGTGAAGGACCTTTCGGAAGTGTGGGGCCAGATCCAGAAGGCCTCGGGCGCGGCCGAGCGGATCGTCGCCATGATGGACACCACTCCGGCGATCCGGTCTCCGGCGCGGCCGGAGCCCATGCCCAGGCCTTCGCGGGGCGACATCAGCTTCGAGAACGTACGTTTTGCTTATCCAGGCCGCGCCGGCCCTCCGGCCCTGGATGGCTTCTCGCTTCACGCCCGGCCTGGCGAGCGCGTGGCCCTTGTTGGCCCATCGGGCGCCGGCAAGAGCACGGTGCTGCGGTTGTTGCTGCGGTTCTACGATCCGGATTCGGGGACTGTCCGCATTGACGGCGTCGATCTGACCCGGGCCGACCCGGCCGAGGTCCGCGCCCGCTTGGCTTTGGTGGCCCAGGAAGCCCCGCTGTTCTCGGGTTCGGCGGCTGACAACATCCGCTTCGGACGTCCCGGCGCGACGAGCGACGAGGTGCGGGTGGCGGCTCTGGCGGCTCAGGCCGAGGGCTTCCTCAACGCGCTGCCCCAGGGCTTCGACACCGCTGTCGGCGAGCACGCCAAGACTTTGTCCGGGGGGCAGCGACAACGCCTGGCCATCGCCCGGGCGCTGATCCGCCGCTCGCCGATCCTGTTGCTCGACGAGGCGACCAGCGCGCTGGACGCCGAGAACGAACGCCTGGTCCAACAGGCGCTGCATGAGGCTATGCTTGGCCGCACGACTCTGGTCATCGCTCACCGGCTCGCCACCGTGCTAGAGGCCGATCGCATCGTGGTGATGGACGCCGGCCGGGTGGTGGAAGAGGGCAGGCACGCGGAGCTTTTGGCCCGGGGCGGCCTTTACGCCAGGCTGGCCCGACTGCAGTTCACCGCCCAGGCCGCCTGAAACCCGGCGTCGGCGCAGGTCAATGCGCGACAATTAGTCGCACTGAAACCAGGAAGCAGCGGCCGAGTAGACGGTTCTCTCGCGACTCCGCGTCCATATCGGGCAGGTGACGGTCCCCGGTTATTTTGCATTGCACAACGCCGGCCGTTCAGGGGTTGAAACGTTTTGCGCCGCTATGGTTCGGTGCGGTATGGCGCGCGGGGGCGCCACGGGATAATGCCACGATGGTCTTAACGGCGACCACCCATCGGCGCCCTGACATTGCCGCGGCAGGTTCGCCGTCGAGCGCGATTCCGCTGTTGGACATCCTGGGCTCTCCCTAACGCGCGAGTCGACGCGATTGGCGTTCGCGCGCGCATCCGTTGCAACTATCCTCTAGGCTTCAGACATGCTGTCAGAGGCGGGGAGTCATTGGACACCAAGGCCAGAATCCTCGAAACCGCCCTGGAGTTGTTCAACACCGAGGGAGCCGGCGCCCTGTCGGCTATGGACATCGCGGCGGCCCTCGAGATCAGTCCGGGCCATCTTTACTATCATTTCAAGGGCAAGCCGGAGATTCTGGCCGCACTTACTCTGGCCTATCAGGGCGAGGTAGAGATGGTCCTCGTCTCGGCGGTGAGCGCCTGCCGAGGGGAGGGCGCAACGCTGGAGAACCTGTGGACCCATGTCCACATTTTGGTCGAGGAGGCCTGGGACGCCCGGTTTCTCTACCGCGAGGCCGGCGCCCTGGCCTTGCGCTATCCGGATCTGGCCGCCCGTATCCGCTGCATTGCCGCCGCCGAGCGCGAAGCCCTGCGCACCATGTTGACGGCCCTGGTCAAGGCCGGCGTCCTGGCTGCCCAACCGGAAGTGATCGACGGCCTCTCCCGGCTGATGACCACCGGCATCGGCTTTCACGCCATCGAACTTGAACTGGAGGGTGATCCTGGGCCGCCCCGCGAACTTATCGCCCGCGCGGCGGCCCAGATAATGCTGCTACCGGCCGGTCTGATCCGATCGGAGATTTAGGCGTCGCCGGGTTCTGCCTTGGCCTTGAGCGCCTCGGGGCCGGCCTTGTCGGATTTCAGGGCTGAGACTTCCTGAGTGAGGGCCTCGACCTGAGCGGTCAGCTTTTCCAGGACGGCGCCGACGGCCGGCAGGTTCCATGGAGCTAGGGTCCCGGCCACCGTTTCGCGCACCTTCTCGAGGCGGGCTTCCAGAGCCGCGCGCTGCTCATCGGTATAGCTGGTCAGCTTGCTGGTGGCGTTATCCATCGCGTGGGCCATCTTTTCCACTTGCGGCGACCTAGCCAACGACTTGCGGACGCTGTCTTCGACTTCCTCACCCTTGGCGACCAGTTCGTCGAAGGTTTCATTGGCGGTGGCGGCGAACTTTTCCACGGCGCCCTGGGTCTCGGCCAGAATGCGGCCATAGGCGCCGACCCCGGCCAGCCAGATCTTACGGGCGATATCCATGTCCGCTGCGGGCTTGGAGGTCTCTTCGGCTTTGGGGGCGTCGATCATGTCTTGCAGTCCTTCAAAGGTGTGAGCCCGAGGGTTGGGGCTGATGCGCTCCTGATGGACGCTACTTTTAGAAAATACATTCTAACCGGCTTGAGGCCTTGGCTTCCGGATGGCTAACTTTACGGATTGCGCATCGTGATATGAACGGTCGTGTCGCCTTCGCCGGCCGTGAACTTCACCTGGCCCACCGGCGGCGGACCCATGAATAGATGGGGGTTGCGTGAGAACCCATAGGGCTCGCTGGCGGTAAACACGCCGTGATCGAAGCGATGGTTGCCGTTGGTGTCCTGATAGACCGCCATCGCATAGCTGCCGGGTCCCGATAGCCAGACGCACATCTCCTGGGTCGGCGGCATCGCCCGCTCGCGCCACACCTTCAATTCGCCGCGGCCCTTCAGGAACAGCAGCGGGTCGTCGCCATAGAGGGTGTAGGTCATCTCGCCCTTGTCGCTGCTCACGCCCTCGACGATCACACGCAACTTCGTCCCGGTGGGCTCGCCGCGGCATTCGCCGCCACCCTGGGCCATCGCCGTTCCGGGCGCCGTGTTCAAAGCTACTCCGCCCAGGCAAAGCGTCGCCATCAGGGCGGCCGCGGATCGGGCGGTCAACCTTGGATTTGGAGTCATGGTCTGGCAGTTCCGACGCCCGTTCCGGGCCATGGGCGCCCCAAATCATCCAAATATGGCCTTGGGGCGACCCTGTTTATGTCAGGGCCGCAAGATCTGATCAAATCCGGGGCCGCTCATCTCACGCGGCCAGCGCCATCGCCCCATGCGCCGCCGCGACGATCTCGAAGCTTCTCAGCCGCGCGGCGTGGTCGAAAATCGAGGCGGTGACCATTACCTCGTCGGCCCCGGTGCGCCGGACAAACGCTTCAAGCCCGGCCTTCACCGTCGCCGGCCCGCCGATCACCGCGCAACTCAGCGCCTGGTTCAGCATATGCTTTTCCGGAGCGGCCAGGCGGCTGTCCATGTCGTCGACGGGCGGGGGCAGGGGGCCGGGCATGCCGGTCCGCAGCGACACGAAAGACTGCTGCAGCGAGCTGAACAGCCGACGGGCCTCGGCGTCCGTGTCAGCCGCGATCACCGTCGCCGCCGCCATCACATGTGGCCGCGCCAGCCGCACGCTGGGCTGGAACCGCTCGCGATAGATCGCCAGCGCCTGGTCCAGATCGGTCGGAGCGAAGTGCGAGGCGAAGGCGTAGGGTAGGCCCAGCATCGCCGCCAGCTGCGCCCCGAACGTGCTCGACCCCAGGATCCACACATCGACATCCAGTCCCGCGCCGGGCACCGCCCGCACCGCTTGGCCGGGCTTGGCCGGCTGGAAATAGTGCAGCAGCTCGACCACGTCGTTGGGAAAGGTGTCCGCCCCACCGCTCAGATGCCGCCGCAGCGCCTGGGCGGTCAGCTGGTCGGTGCCCGGCGCCCGGCCCAGACCCAGGTCGACCCGCCCTGGGAACAGCGACGCCAGGGTGCCGAACTGCTCGGCGATCATCAGCGGCGCGTGGTTGGGCAGCATAATCCCGCCCGCTCCGATCCGGATGGTGCTCGTCCCCCCGCCGATATGGGCCAAAGCCACCGCCGTCGCCGCGCTGGCGATGCCCGGCATATTGTGATGTTCGGCCAGCCAGTATCGCCGATACCCCAACCGCTCGGCCTGACGCGCCAGGTCCAGACTGTACTTGAACGAGAGCGACGCGTCGCCCCCCTGCACGATCGGCGAAAGGTCGAGAACGGAGAGTTGGGCCATGAGGGCAATATAGGGCCCTGCGCGGCGATTTCACCATGGCGTCAACCGGTTCGCGGGCGTCTAGCCCACAAAGACACGCGGCGCTGAGCGAGACAAATCCGCCCATGGTGCGATCGTCTCCCCCATGGGTTCGCTGATCGCCCCGGCTCAGCTCGCCCGCATCTCGGCGATGATCACCGGCCAGGAAGACACAGGCTATGGCGCCCCCATCGCCCTGATGGCCGGCACGATACCTATCGCGGTGGCTCCGGCCGCCGACGCTATCGACCGACCGTCCGAGGCGCTCAGCGCCTTAGGTCGGCGGCGTTCGAGACCGTGGGCGCCGGCCTGCCGCGTGGAACCGAGGCCGAACGGCAGGTCATCCAAAGAATAGGCCAGGACAGGTTTCGCTACGCCCTGATGCTCTATTGGTCCGGCCGCCGCCCCCTGGCGGGCATCACCGACTCGGCCTTATTGCGCGGCTCCCAAATCATCCACTGGAAGGACTGCGCCACCGACGCCGAGCGGCTAGACGCCAACAACGGCTTGCTGTTCTCCTCCCTCTGGGATGCGGCGTTCGACGGTGGATGGGTGAGCGTCGAGGATGACGGAACGCCGATAGCGTCGCCGCTGCTGTCGGCCCGGCCGATCACAGGGTTGACGCTCGGCCAAAGGACGCGACTCGCGATTCACCGGAACCACTTCTTTCGGCACACGGCGTCCAGTTAGACGCGCCTGGTTCTCCGGGGCCGGCCAAAGCTTGGGCTCGACGCCCCGCTTAAATGACCATATTGATGTCCATAATCTGGAGATAGTCATGAGCACCTATAGCGTCGTCGATGCGAAGTCGGGCCTGCCCAGCCTTATCAACCGCGCCCTCGCCGGCGAGGAAGTGATCATCACGCGTCACGGCAAGCCGGTGGTGGAGATAAGGCCCACGGTGGCCGCCAAGTCGGCGCCCGGGGAACGGTCCGCCGCTTTCGCTCGGCTGCGAGCGCATCGGATCAGACTGCCGCCCGGCGCCCCGACCTCGGTGGAACTGCTCAACATGATCTACGACGAACCGAACGTTTGACGCTTTATCTGGACGCCAGCGCGATCGTTCCAACGCTGATCGAAGAGGCGTCGACCGCCGCATTGGACGACTTTCTCGCGGTGGCGGACGATCCGATGGTTGTCAGTGATTTCGCGGCGGCGGAGGTGGTCTCGGCGGTGTCCCGCCTGGTGCGAATGCTGCTGACGACCCGCCGGGCCGCCGACGAACTGCTCGGCGAGTTCGATGACTGGCGGGCGAGTGCGACAACCAGCGTCGAATTCAGCGAGGCCGATTTCCGAGTCGCTAACCTTTTCGTCCGTCGGTTCGACCTTGGGCTTCGAGCGCCCGATGCTTTGCACACGGCCATCTGTCGACGCGCGAATCTCACCTTGGTGACCCTCGATCGGAAACTGGCAGACGCTGCCCGGGCGCTGGGCGTGCGTGTCGAAATCCCCGCGTGACCCACTCTGGCCCCGACCCCCAATATCCGAGGATCTGGGACATCACCCAGACCCTGCGATCCGCGCTGCCCGTGTGGCCGGGCGACACGCCGTTTTCCCACCGCCCGCGCTGGACGATCGGGGAGGAGGGATCGCCGGTCAACGTGGCCGCCTTCGAGACCACCACCCACGCCGGAACCCACGCCGACGCCCCGCTGCACTACGATCCGGCGGGCCTGGGCGCCGGGGCGGTGGACCTGGCTCCCTATATCGGCCTCTGTCGCGTGGTCGACGCTCGAGGCGCTGGTGCGGCGGTCACCCGCGCGTTTCTCGCCGACCGGCTGGCGAACCCGCCGCCGCGCGTGCTGCTGCGCACCTATGACGCCTTTCCCCATGATCAATGGGTGTCCGATTTCACGGCCATCGCCGCCGAAACCGTCCATTGGCTGGCGTCGCTCGGCGTCGTCCTGATCGGCGTCGACGCCCCGTCGCTGGATCCGCAAACCTCCCAGACCATGGAGGCCCACCACGCCATCCGCACCCACGACATGCGGATACTCGAAGGCCTTGTCCTCGATGCCCTGCCGCCGGGAGACTACGAGCTCGTCGCCTTGCCGTTGAAGCTCGGCGGCCTGGATTCCTCCCCGGTCAGAGCGATACTCCGTGAGTTGAACGTTTGAACATCTACTTCCTCGGTATCGCTGGCGCGGGCATGAGCGCGCTGGCCTCGATCCTGGCTGGCGAAGGCCACGTGGTCTCGGGCTCCGACGACGGTGTATTCCCGCCCGTCACCACATACCTGCAATCGCTGAATATTCCCTTCCACGTCGGCTGGGACGCGGCCGAAATCCCCCCTGATCTCGACGCCGCCGTGGTCGGCTCCAGCGCCAAGCTGGATCTGGCCCACAATCCCGAACTGGCCGAGCTTACCCGCCGAGGCGTACCGCTTTACAGCTTTCCCGCTTTCCTCGCCCGCCACGTCGCCGGGCGCGACACTGTGGTGGTGGCCGGTAGTTTCGGCAAATCCACCATCACGGCGCTGCTGGCCGTGATCCTGACCGAAGCGGGCGGCGACCCCGGCTACTTCATCGGCGCCGTGCCGCTCGATCTGCCGACCACCGGCGCCTCCGGGTCCGATCCAGTCTTCGTGATGGAAGGTGACGAATATATCGTCGGCGGTGACGACCGCCGCTCGAAATTCCTGCTCTACGAACCGCGCTCGCTGCTGATCACCTCGCTGATCCACGACCACGTCAACGTTTTCCCGACCCTGGCCGACTACGAGGCCCCGTTCGCCCAGCTGATCGACGGCCTGCCGTTGGACGCGCCACTGATCTGCGCCTACCCGTTCGAGGCGCTCCATCGCCTCACGGTTGGCAGGCGCGTGGTCTGGTATGGCCGCGAACTCTGCCCGGGCTATTGCTCCGAAAACCTGCAAATCGGCGAGATCAGCCGCTTCGTCCTGGTCACCCCGGCCGGCGCCCACATTCCGCTGGAAACCGAGCTGCTGGGCCTGCACAACATCGAGAATATCGTCGGCGCCTCCGCGCTGCTCCTGGAACGCGGCGATGTGACGGTTGAAGCCCTGCAACGCGGGGTTCGGCGCTTCCGGGGCGTCGCCCGGCGCCTGGACAAAAGGACCACCGCCTCCACCGTTCCGGCCTACGAGGGCTTCGGCTCGTCCTACGAGAAAGCCCGCTCGGCGATCGAGGCCATCCTGCTGCATTTCCCCCGTCGCCCCTGCGTGGTGGTGTTCGAGCCCCACACCTTTTCCTGGCGCGACCCCGCCGCCCTGGCCTGGTACGACACGGTGTTCGATGGTGTCGCCCGGGTCCTCCTGCTGCCCCCGCCCGACCACGGCGCCGGCCCCGCCCAGTCGAGCCAGCGCGACATCGCCGGCCGCATCGCCCGAGCCGGAATCTCTGTCACCGCCCTCGCCGGCGTCGACACGGTCCTGCAAAACCTCGAAGTCACCCTTGCCGGCGACGAGGTCATCCTCCTCCTCAGTTCGGGTCCCCTGGACGGCCTGCCCGCCAGCCTGCCGCCAGCCCTGGAGGCCGCCTTTCCCCCGCCGAGTTCGGCTCGTTGAATCCGGGGCCGTATTGGAATTCCACCGCCGAAGGTGAGGTTTCCCACAGTCGCGCCCGGGGTCTGGGTGCGGGGTGGAAGGTCTCGCCGTTCATCGTCATCGCCTCGGGGGAGGAGCGGACGATCGCCGACATCAAGAGCGAAGGCGCCATCCAGCAGATCTGGATGACCCTGGCGCGCGGACGCTGGCGGCACACCATCCTGCGCATCTGGTGGGACGATCAGGAACGTCCGTCGGTCGAGCGCCCGATCGGCGACTTCTTTGCCGGCGGCTGGGAGAAGTTTGCCCAGGTCTTGTCCCTGGCGGTGTGCGTCAATCCAGGCCGGGGCTTCAACTGCTACAGGAAAATGTCGTTTCACCACCCCCTACGCCGGCCTGCCGCAGGTGATCCGTCCCGATGGCATACCACCGATCCGGTCTGCCTCGAGACCGACCTGCGCGTCAATATCCAGTCCCTGGCTCGGCGTAACGACAAGGACCGCCGCTACCTGCCGCTTCAGGACGATATCGCCCCGCTGGCTTTCTGGTATCAGACCCTGCCGACGGCCCCGTTCCCGACCCTGCCGGACCGCGAATATCTTGAGGTGATCTAAAGCCCGTGAACCACCTGTTTCGTCTGTCTCTGGCCGCCATGCTGATCGGCGCCGGCGCCGTGTTGTCGGGCTGCGTTTCGCTGAACAGCGCCGACATTCCTTACGCGGCGCTGGACGCCAAATACGCCTCGCCCCAATCCCACTTTCTCGCCATGCCGGATGGTGTGCGGCTGCACTATCGGGACGAAGGCCCGCGCGGCGCGCCGGTCCTTGTCATGATCCACGGATTTTCCGCGTCGCTCCAGGCCTGGGAGCAATGGGTCGCGCGCCTCTCGCCCGACTACAGGATCATTAGTCTGGATTTGCCGGGTCACGGCCTGACCGAGGCGCCGGCCTCTTACGCCCCCTCGATCGATGGCTACGCCGACCTTGTCGATGCCCTGGTCGGCCGGCTTGGCGTGACCTCCTACGTGGTGGTTGGAAATTCCATGGGCGGGGCCGCGGCGTGGGACGAGGCCCTGCGCCATCCGGGTCACGTGCGAGCGCTGGTTCTTATCGACGCCGCCGGCTGGCCGCTCAGCAAAGCCAAGGGCGTCCCGCCAGTGATGTACGCGCTGATGCGCAGCGGTGTCGGCCGCGCGGTGCTCGATCATGTCGACACCCGCCCGATGGCGACCTCGGGCCTGAAGAGCGCCTACGTCGATCCCGCCCTGGTAACCCCGGCCCTGATCGACCGCTATGTCGATCTTTCCCGCGCGCCCGGCCACCGCGACATGCTGCTGCGCATTCAAAGCCGCCCGGCTGCGCGCGTCACGCCCGATACCTTCAAGACCATCGCCGTCCCGACCCTGGTCATGCACGGTCAGGTCGACGCCTTGATCCCGGTCGCCGACGGCCGCGCCTTCGCCGCCGCCATCCCGGGCGCCCGGCTGGTGACCTACCCCGGCGTCGGCCACGTCCCGATGGAACAGATCCCAGACCAATCCGCCCAAGACCTCCGGGCGTTCCTGCGGACCTTGCCATGAGGGACGCGATCCGCCTTGATGGTGGGGGAGAGACGGTGATCTTCCTCACATCCACCGAGGGCGCGCCGCGCCTTGGCTACTGGGGGCCGGCCCTCGCCGCGGCCGATCCGGCTCCGGCCCTGGTGGCGCTGCGCGACCGCCCCCTCGGGGGCGGCATGCTCGATGATGGCGAGGCTTTGACCTGGCTGCCGCAGGCGGGAGAGGGCTTCACCGCGCATCCCGCCTTGTTCGGTCATCGCGGCGACCAGGCCCTGATCGTCCAGCTTTGCGAGGTTGGCCGGGATGTCTCGGCCCACGCGACCACAGTCCGGCTGGCCGACACCCTGGCCGGCGTCGAATTGACGCTGACCCTGATCCTCGACGCCACCACCGGCGTACTCTCCAGCCAAACCCGTCTGACCAACCTCGGCGCGGAAACACTGACCGTCGATTGGCTGGCCGCCGGCGCCTTCGAGTCGCCCCATGCTGAGCTGATGACCTTCGACGGTCGCTGGGCGCGGGAGTTCATCCCGGTCCGCCAGACCCTGGCGACCGGCCTGATCGTCAAGGAGAACCGCAGCGGCCGCACTTCTCACCATTCCCCGCCTTTCATGATCGCCGGGGAGGCGGGTTTTGGCGAGGGGAGTGGCGAGGCCTTCGCCCTCCACCTGGCCTGGAGCGGCGATCACCGCATCCTGGCCGAACACCTGCGCGACGGCCGGATCCAGATTCAGGCTGGCGAACTGCTCGGCCCCGGCGAGATCATCCTGGGTCAGGACGAGACCTACCAGACCCCGATCCTCTACCTCGCCCGCTCCGAGGCTGGCCTGAACGGCCTGTCCGACCGATTGCACCCGTTTGTCCGAAACGTGATCCTTGGTGGCCGTCTTAAGGGAAAGACCCGGCCGGTCCACTACAACACCTGGGAAGCGGTCTATTTCGGTCAAGACCAGGAAAAGCTCGAAACCCTGGCCCGCCTGGCCGCCGAGATCGGAGTCGAACGCTTCGTGCTCGACGACGGCTGGTTCAGGGGCCGGACCGGCGACCATGCGGCGCTCGGCGACTGGACCGCCGATCCCGTGAAATATCCAAACGGCCTCGGCCCGCTGATCGACCACGTCCGGGGCCTGGGGATGGAGTTCGGCCTGTGGGTCGAGCCTGAGATGGCCAACGCCGACAGCGACCTGCTGCGCGCCCATCCGGACTGGGTGCTCGGCGACCCGGCCCGCCGCCAGCCCCTGGGTCGGGGGCAATTTGTGCTCGACCTGACCCGACCTGAAGTGGTCGAGGCGATCTTCGCCCAGATCGACGCGCTGCTGGCCGCTCATCCGATCGCCTATCTGAAATGGGACATGAACCGTGACCTGACCCACGGCGTCAGCGCCGGCCGCGCCGCCGTCCACCGCCAGACCCATAGTGTCTACGCCCTGATCGACCGCCTGCGGGCCGCCCATCCTTCGGTGGAGATCGAAAGCTGTGCGTCGGGTGGCGGCCGGGCCGACTACGAGATCCTGCGCCGTACCGACCGGATCTGGACCAGCGACTGCAACGATCCGATCGAGCGCCAGCACATCCAGCGCGCCTTTTCGATCTTCTTCCCGCCCGAGGTGATGGGCGCCCACGTCGGCCCCCGCGCCGCTCACACCACCGCCCGGTCGGCCAGCTTGCGCCTGCGGATCATGACCGCCCTGGTCGGCCATATGGGCGTCGAGGCCGACATCTCGGCCATGACCGCCGAGGACCGTGCCGTTCTGGCCGCCGGCATCCACCGCCACAAGGCGCTTCGCGCCGGACTTCACGCCGGTCGCACCGTCCGCCTCGAACACCCGGACCCCGGCTGCCTCGCCCTGGCGCTCATTTCCGAGGACCATGTCTTGGTTACCGCCGCCCAGGTCGAGACCCCCCGCGCGGCCACCCTGGCCCCGCTGCGCGTCGCTGGCCTGGCGCCAGGGCGAAACTACCGCGTCGAAACTCTTGATCCTCCGAGCCGTCCCCGCCGGACCCAATCCTCCTCGCCATTCCTGGCGACGGGCGAGGCGCTGGTCGCCGGCGGCGTCCTGCTGATCCACGTAGGCTTACCCCTGCCGATTCTCCGCGGCGGAGAGATCGCTGCGTTCCTGCTCACCCTGGCGGACGCCTGATGGCGTCGGGCGCTTTCATCGCCGTCGACTGGGGCACGACCAACCTGCGCGCCTGGCGACTGGGGCTTGATGGCGCGGTCCTCCAGAGCGCCGAGTTTCCCTTCGGCGTCTCCCGCCTCGCGCTCGGCGAGGCCGCCACCCGCTTCGAGGCCGAGGTCCGTCCCGCTCTCGGCGGCGAGGGCCTGCCGGCGTTGCTCTGCGGCATGATCGGCTCGACCCTCGGCTGGATCGTCGCCCCCTATATCGATTGCCCCGCCTCGCCCGAAATCCTGGCCGCCGGCCTGATCGAAGCGGCGCCCGGGGTCCGCATCGTCCCCGGCCTGCGCTGCGCCGGCCTCGTCGGTCCGGACATCATGCGCGGCGAGGAGACCCAGATTCTCGGCTGGCTGGCCGCCGACCCCGCGCGGGCTCGCGGCCGCCATCTGCTCTGCCTACCGGGCACTCACAGCAAGTGGGTGCAAATCGAGGACGGCGTCGTGTCCCGGTTCGTCACCGCCATGACCGGCGAGCTCTACGCGCTGCTGGGCGCCCAAAGTGTCCTCAGGTTCGGCCTGGACCAAACCGAGGACCTCGAAGCCTTCGATCGCGGCGTGGAGGCGGCCGGCGACGGCGGCGCGCTGTCCGCCCGGCTGTTCGGCCTACGCGGCCTGACTCTCGCCGGCCAGGTTTCGGCGGCCTCGGCCCCGTCCTGGCTGTCGGGGCTGTTGATCGGAGCCGAAATCGCCGGGCTCTGGCCGCTGATGGCCGGCGATGCGCCAGGCCGGATAGAGTTTGTCGGCGAACCGTCGCTTTGTGCGCTCTACTCGCGCGCGGTTGCCTCGAAATGTTCACATTTTGGCACGACCGTTGGTCAGGCGGCCGCCCTTGACGGGCTCAAGGCAATTTGGAAAGCCGCCGCATGACTCTCGAACAGGCCCTTTGCCAATGCCCGCTTGTCGCCATCCTGCGCGGCGTCGAACCGGGGGAAATCGTCGCCATCGGCGAGGCCCTCCACGCCGCTGGAATCCGGGCCATGGAAATCCCACTCAACTCGCCCCGCCCGCTGGACAGCATCGCCCGCGCCGCCGGTCTCCTCGCCGGGCGCATGGCCGTGGGCGCGGGCACGGTGCTGACCCACCAGGAGGTCGACGCCGTCAGCGCCGCCGGCGGGGTTTTCACCGTCTCGCCCAACGTCGATCCAGCCGTGATAGCCCGCGCCGTGCAACTAGGCCTGACCCCCCTGCCGGGGTTCGCTACGGCCACGGAGGCCTTCGCCGCCATCGCCGCCGGGGCGCGGACCCTGAAGCTGTTTCCCGCCGCTAGCTATGGTCCGGGCCACCTGAAGGCGCTTAGTGCGGTGCTGCCTAGTGATGTCCGAATCTTCCCGGTCGGAGGCGTTGGCCCGGCGCAGATGGCGGATTGGCGGGCGGTAGGCGCGGCGGGGTTCGGTCTCGGTTCGGAGCTCTACCGGCCGGGCCAGACGGCCAATGAAACCCATGAAAAAGCTAAATTTTGCGTCGCCGCCGTGGCAACCTAAGCGTCCGCTAGACGCAGTCCGTCTATCTGCGCCCGGAGGTTGACGGGCAGAAGGCCCGCCGCCTCCGCCGCCAGACACGCCGCCAGTTCCGCCCGGTTCTTCACCCCCAGGATCACCGTATCCACCCCCGCCATGCTTAGCGCATAGCGGTGCGCCATTACCGCTGGATTGACGCCCAGTTCGGCGCACAGCGCCCGGAACGGCGCGGCCCGGCGGTAGTCCGCCGCCTCCGGGTGGCTGTCCTTCATCGGCCGGTCCAGGGCGGTGGTGAGGGCGCCGGCCTGCACGGCGCGGATGCCCAGCACCCCCACGCCCTGGGCCTTGGCGGCGGCGATGACGGCGCGAGGCTGGGGCGGCTCGGCGTAGCTGCGCATGCCGCCGGGGCTGTCCAGCAGATTGGCCACGGCCTGCACGGTGTCGGGCTTTTGGTCCTGGGCCAGGGCCTTCAGGATCGTTCCGGGCACGCCCACGCCGGTTATGCCCCAGGCGCCGATGCGGCCCTGGGCCTTCAGGGCCTCCATGGCTGGGACTACCTCCTCCACATATTGGGTCCAGGGCGTGGCAAAGGTGGCGCGGCGATCGTCGTGCCGCGCATAGGTATAGACATCCGGGCGGATGTTGCTGTGCAGGAAGAAGATGTCGGCGTGGCTCAGGCGCATGGTCTCCAGGCTGGCGTCCAGCGACGCCTCCAGCCGCGCAGCCACGGTCCCCCGCTCCGGCTCGCCCAGCTGGCATTTGGTGGTGACGCGCACGCCGGCGGGCAGGGCGCCCTGGAACGCGTCGCCGATTACCTGCTCGCAGTCGCGGTACATGGGGGCGGTGTCGATCAGGGTGATCCCGGCCTCGACCGCCGCATGGACGGTGGCGACGGCTTCATCGAGGCTGCTCTCGCCCCACAGCTGGCCCAGGCCGCCGCCGCCAAGGGTCAGGCGGCTGACGTTAGCCAGTGGGCCGAGGGTGACGGTCTGCATTGGGCGGCCTCCGGACTTGCGCATTGTGGCATCAGCCGTAGACCTCCGCGCGCCAGGCGGCAAACCGATCCGCGCTTTCGTCGGTCCCGATCGTCGGCGACACCGGCTCATCAAAGCGGATCATCTCGCTCACATCGGTTTCGGTAAGCAGCCCGGCGCCCCGTCCGGCGCTGATCGCCGCGCCCAGCAGAGTGGCTTCCGGCGTGGCGTGGCGACTGACGGGCAGGCTGGTCAGATCGGCGAGAACTTGCAGGAAGAGATCACTGCGGGTCAGGCCGCCGTCAACGCCGAGCACTTTGGGCCGCGCGGCCCCAGTCAGGTCGTAGATGTGATCAACCACCTCTCGCGCGCGGAAAGCCAGACCCTCAAGGCCGGCCCGCGCCAGATGCGCCCGGGTGACCGCGGGTGTCAGACCGGTTAGGCCGCCCTGTCGGCCCGGGTCGCCATGCGGCGCGCCAAGGCCATGAAGCGCCGGGAGAAAGGCCGCGCCGCCAGCGTCCGGAACCGAGCCGGCCAAAGTCTCGAAAGGTCCATGATTCCCAAGGCCGCAGGTGGTTCTCAACCAGTCGAGGGCGGAACCTGCCGATAGCACCATGCCTTCGACGCACCAGCGGGTTTCGTCGCCGACCGAGGACACCAGAAGCGGCGGGGCGGTGGGCGCGACGAAGGTGAACGCCGCCGTCGCCAGGTCGAAGGTGGCCGAGGTGCCCCAGGTGAATTTCGCCGTGCCTGAAGTGTCGCCATGAGCGATCAGTGCGCTCTGCTGATCGGCTATGTCGGCAGTGATCGGGACGGCGGCGCCGAACACCGACTTGGCGGTGACGCCGATCTCGCCCCAACTGTCCACGAGGGTCGGAAAGCACCCAACGTCCAGGCCCTGGTGGTCGATCAGGCGGTCGTTCCAGATCAGGTCAGGTAGGGCCAGATAACCGCTGGGCCACGCCTGGCTTCGGTCGGTGACGTGGGCGCCTCCGCCGGTCAGCTTCCAGATCACGAAACTGTCGATATTGCCCCAGGCGATCCGGTCCCGAGGCGCGGTCAGGCCGGCGAGGATCAGATCCAGCTTCGTCGCCGACTGCTGTGGCGCCACCAGGAACCCCGCTTTCTGAAGCTCGGTCGCCTGGGCCGCGCCGCGCTGGTCGCTCCAGATCACCAACGGCGACAGGGGCCTTCCCGTCACCTTGTCCCACGCCACGGCGCTGGCCCGCTGAGTGGTGACGCCGACCGCGGCGATTTCGATCGGGCTCCGGCCGGCCCTAGCCAGCGCGCCCGCGATCACCCGCAGCGTTGCGGCCCACACCCGTCCGGCGTCCTGCTCGACCCAACCCGGCCGGGGAGTGAGGGATTTCAGCGGCGCCGCGTCGATCCCCGCTATTCGCCCATCCGGCCCCACCACGGCCGCGCGGGTCGATGTGGTGCCGACGTCGATGGCCAGGATCAGCTCAGGCATCGGGGATCAGCACGCCGGGGTTCATGATTCCCTTTGGGTCCAGGGCCGCCTTGACCTTGCGCAGCATGGCCAGGGCGCCGCTTCCCAGTTCCCGTTCCAGCCAGCCACGCCGCACGCGGCCGATACCGTGGTGATGCGAGAGGCTGCCGCCGTGGCGATCGGTGGCCTCCATGATCCGCCGCCAGCCGTCCAGATAGGCTCCCTCCATCTCAATGGGGTCCGAGGTCTGAACGGCGAAGGTAAAATACAGATTGAGGCCGCTGCGATAGACGTGCGAGCTGTGGGCCGAGCCCGCCAGACAGCCTGACATTTCCCTCAGCGACGCCACCGCGTCTTCGTAGATCGGGCCGATCCGGCTCCAGTCCGCCGACACCTCCACGGTGTCCAGAACGATGCCGCGCTTCAGAAATATGTCCCAGCTCGGCACGGTGTTGCGGTGGCCCAGCCAGCGATCGACGATGTCGGACGGTGCGGCCGCCACGCCCATCCGTTCGGCGATGGCTGTTATATCGGCGGTTTCGGCGACCACCAGGGTGGCGGGACCCTCGTGCACCATCAGGATCAGGCAGGCCTTGGCCCGGCCATCCAGCCTGAGGCTCTCCCTTTCGTCATACTGGCGCACCACCGGCGGTCGCCAGCCGGTCTGGATCACCTCGCGCTGAAAAGCGAAGCCGGTAGCCATGTCTGGCGCCTCGAAGGCCGAGACCGCCCGCGCCCCCGCCGCGCGCCGTAGTGACAGGGTGACCCCGGTAATCACTCCCAGCGTTCCCTCGCTTCCCAGCATCAGCTGGCGCAGGTCCGGCCCCGACGAGGCGCGCGGCCCCTTGCCCAGGGTGACAATCTCGCCGTCCGGCAGCACGGCCTCAATGGAATGGACGATGTTCTCGATATTGCCGTATGCGCTGGAGAACTGGCCCGAGGCCCGGGTCGCCACCCAGCCGCCGACGCTGCTGACCGCCACCGATTGCGGCCAATGGCCGATGGTCAGGCCCTGTTCGGCCACCGCCTGTTCGGCTTCCAGGCCATTTTTCCCGGCGTCGAAACTGGCGAGCAAATTGACCGGGTCGATCGATCGAACTTCATTCATCGCGCCCATGTCCAGCAAGATCGCATCGGGAGAGGTGACCACCCCGCCGACCACGCCACTGCCCAGGCCGAACGGGATCACCGCCGTTCCGGTCTGTCTCGCCAGCCGCAGGGTGGTCTGGACATCGGCCACGGTCGTCGGGCGCACGACGCAGGCGGCCGACGGTCTGGGAGCGCCCAGATGGTCCCGAACGTGGCTGAGCATCCAGTAGTCGTGACGTCGGGCGTCGAGCGTGGCTTGGTCGGTGAGGACCTTGGCCTCCCCAAGCGCCTCGCGAAGTGTGATCGCGATCGATTGGTTCATCCGGCCATCCCTGGGTTCTTGCTCTGATGCTCTTCGCGTCTGCTTGTGCATGGCGTCCGCCGGACAATCAATGCAGCGGCGGCCGCCTTGCACGCCTAGTGCTTGGCGGCGCGCGCGTTCGGTTCTACACGCGGCGCCTCCGAACCCGCGCCGGCTGAGAGTCTGGATATGAAATTCGCCCCCCTCGTGGATCGTATCGCCGGTGGCGGCGCCGACACCTGGAAGGTCCATGACATGGCTATGGCCATGAAAGCCACGGGACGGGACATTACCTTCCTGACCATCGGCGATCCGGACCAAGCCCCGGCCGATCTGGTGATCGAGGGCGCCCGCGCGTCCCTGGCCGCGCATCACAAGGGCTATGCGCCGATCGGCGGCCAGCCCGCGGTCCGGTCCGCGATCGCCGAGCGGATCGCCCGACGTTCAGGCTCGCCCTGCGCGCCTGAAAATATCGCTATCACCCAGGGCGCCCAGGCCGCGCTCTATTGCGCGATGCAGTGTGTGGCCGGCAACGGCGACGAGGTGATCGCCCTGGATCCGGTCTACGCTACCTACGGCGCGGTAGTCGCCGCCTCGGGCGCGACCATAATCAGGGTTCCCCTTCGAGCTGATTTGGGTTTTCACCCCGATATGGCGGCGATCGCCGCGGCGGTTACACCCCGCACCCGAGCCATCCTGATCAACTCACCCCACAACCCCACCGGGGCGGTATTCGACGAGGCGGAAAAACGCGCCCTGGCCGCACTTTGCCGGCAGCTTGACCTCTGGCTGATCTCGGACGAGGTCTATGAGGATATGGCCTTCGCCCGGCCGCATGTAAGCGTCTGGTCGCTGACCGAGGCGGCGGATCGCGCGATCGTGGTCTCCAGCCTGTCGAAGTCCCATGCCATTCCAGGATTCCGCCTGGGCTGGGTCGCCGGACCGCCCATGCTGGTGGCTCATGTCACCAACCTGTTGATGTGCATGGCCTTCGGCGGCCCACCATTCATCCAGGAGGCGGTTTTGCCGGCGTTGCGGCGCGATCTGCCCGAGGTCGCCGAACTGCGCGAAGACTACCGCCGGCGGGGCGAGGCGATGGCGAAGCTTCTAAGCCAGGCGCCTGGTTGCGCGGTCGCGCCTCCCGAGGGCGGGATGTTCCTGCTGCTTGACGTGCGGCCCACTGGCCTGAGCGCCACCGCCTTCGCCGAGGGTCTGCTGGAAGCCCAGGGGGTCGCGGTGCTGCCCTGCGACGCCTTCGGCGCAAATGTGGCCGGCCGTTTGAGAATCTCCCTCACCCTACCCGACGCGGCGCTGCTCGACGCGGGACGGCGCATCGTCGCCTTCGCCGAAGGATTGAGGCGCCGGCCGGCGGCTTGACTTTTGGCCTCCGCCAAAGTGCTCTTCCCTCAAAGAAAAAGGGAAGGCAGAGATCATGGCCGATGACGCTGGCGCTAAGGCTCATGGGGCGCACGTGGCGGTGGCCGCCGCTTTGGCCGATATGACCAAGGACGAGCGAGCGCTCTGGCGCACAGCCGACGTTTCCGGGCGTCCATCGGTCGCCGAGCGCAACCTCGACATCCCCTTTCCCTACGGCTGGTTTCCGGCCTTGCTGTCCGACGAACTCTCCGTTGGCGATGTCAGGCCGCTGCGCTACTTCGGCCGCGACCTAGTGATCTGGCGCGGCAATGACGGCGCCGCGCGGATGCTCGACGCCCACTGTCGACATCTGGGCGCCCACATGGGCCATGGCGGCCGGGTCGCTGGCTCGCACCTGGAGTGCCCGTTCCATGCCTGGCGCTATGATGGCGAGGGCGTGGTCCACGATATTCCCTATACCCAGACCATTCCGCCCCGCCTTCGCAAGCCGTGCGACCATCAATGGCCGGTAGTCGAGGCCAACCGGTTGATCTGGTTCTGGTATCACCCTGACGGCGCGCCGCCCGAGTGGGAAGTCGAGGCATTCCCGGAAGCTGTCGATCCCGAGTGGACCGACTATGAGATCTACGAGTGGCGGGTGTTCGGCAGCCTGCAAAACATGGCGGAAAACGCCGTCGACATCGCTCATTTCCGCTTTGTCCACGGCACGGCGACCTTCCCCACCTCTGAGATGATCTGGGACGGCCCGCGCCGCACATCGATCATCGACGCGGGGCTCGATACGCCCCAGGGCCGAGTGGAAGCGCGAATCGAAGCGCGAATGATCGGTCCCGGTCAGAGCGCCACCCGCTTCACCGGTGTCGCCGAGACCTTGCTGGTCGCCGCCGTCACCCCGGTGGAAAAAGACGAGGTCAGGGTACGTTTCTGCTTCACCCAGCCGAGGACCCAGGCAACGCCGGTCGCCGCGATGGTGGCCCAGGGCTTCATCCATGAAGTCTGTCGCCAACTCGACCAGGACAAGGTGATCTGGGACCGCCAGCGCTATTTGCCCAAGCCGACGATCTGCGACGGCGACGGCCCGATCCTGCGGTTCCGCCAGTATTACAATCAGTTCTACGCGGAGTGGCCGGATAGGCCCGTCAATCCGGGCGGCTGACCGGAACCCGCCGCCATCTCGGCCCCGATCGACACGACCGCCTCGAGCAGAACGTCGAAATCCTCGTCGCGGGAGCGGTGGTTGGTAATGCACACCCGGATCGCGAACCGGCCCTGCAACACGGTCTGGGACGGCACGGCGATACCTCGGCTCTGGAGCGCCACCAGAATCGCCTGATTGAGCGGGTTCAGGGCCTGTTCCGCCATCCCGTCCGGCGCATAGCGGAAACAGACGATGTTCAGCGATACCGGCGCCAGCAGTTCCAGGTCGGGGTGAGCCACCACCAGGGCGCCCAGCCGCCGGGCCTGATCGATGTTCATCTGGATGGCGCCGGCGATCCGGTCGACGCCCTGCTCCTTCATCGACATCCACACCTTCAGGGCGCGAAAGCCCCGCGATAGCTGAAAACCGCGATCGGCGAAATAGGTGGTATCCACGGCGATACCCGCCTGGGCTGATTGCAGATAGGCCGGGGCTCCCGCGGCGGCGGTCTGGTAGGTGGCGGTCTGCGCCCCTGGTGAGCGCGTCAGCGCCACCCCGACTTCATACGGCATGTAGCCCCATTTATGCAGGTCGAAGGCCACCGAGTCGGCGCGCTCCAGGCCGGACACGATCGCCCGGCTTTTGGTCCAGGCCGCCAGGGCCCCGAAGGCTCCGTCGACATGCAGCCAGAGACCGAATTCGTCGGCCACATCGCGCAGGGCGTTCAGGTCGTCGGTGGCTCCGGTGCTGACCGTGCCCGCGTTGCCGATGATCGCAAACGGCCGATCGCCGGCGGCGATGTCGGTCACGATCCGCGCCCGGCAGGCGGCGACATCAACCCGATAGTCGGCGTCGACCGGCGACGCGCGGAACCCTTTCCGGCCAAGACCCATGCTCTCGCAGGCCTTGTAGATCCAGCTGTGGGTCTCGGCGCCGCCGTAACAAGTCAGTTGCGGACCGGCTTGCAGCCCTACCTCGCGAACATCGAATCCCGCCTTGGCCACCCGGGCGGCCATCAGGCCGTTTAGATTGGCTTCGGTGCCGCCACTGACCAGAAGGCCGCTGGCGTCCTTGGGAAAGCCCATCAATTCCACCAGCCACGCCACCACCCGACGTTCGATCAAGGCGGCGGACTGGTCATAGCCGGCCAGGTGGTTGTTCATGCCGGCGGCCAGAAAGTCGGCCAGTACGCCGGTCGTGGTGCCCGTGCCCATCACCCAGCCCCAGAACCGGGGATGCACGTTGCCGGTGGGATAGGGCAGCACATCGCGCTTGAAGGCTTCGTAAACCTCGCCCAGCGGCGACCCAGCGTAAGGGATGGCTTCGTCCAGGCGCGCCTTGGCGTCGGCCGGCACCGAGGTCCAGGTCGGACGATCGCGCACCGTCTCCAGCCAGGTCAGCATATCGTCCATCATCTCGCGGCCGATCGCGCGGGTTTCATCCCAATTCGAGGGGTCGAGCATCGTTTTGGTTTCCAGGGCGGTGGGCTCAAACCCTTGTAGGGCTTGTGGCCAAAGCTGCGCCACTACTCAAGGCGGTCGGATGAAGCTGTCTCGCTCTCGCCGCGCAGCGACGCCATATCCCGCCGATGCTGTTCGCGGCAGCCGTCGATCTCCTGGGCGACCCGGTCCGCCGACCAACCCAGCAACGGAGCCATAGCCTCGGCCGCCGCCGGCATCGCGCCCATGCCGGCGTCGACATCGAACCATGCCCGGGCGCTGCGGCGCGCCCAATAGTCTTCAAGGGTGAGGGCGCCTTCACAGAGGACGGCGCACGCCGCTTCGACGGCCGGTCCGCTCCCGGTGTTCAAGGTCGCGCGAACCTCGGACCCATAGAGGCCGATCAGCCGGTCGGCGTCGATCTCCTCGCGACCGGCGGCCAGAAGTTCGGCGCGCAGGGTCGCCGGCGCGATGTCGCCGCCGGGCAGGGGGTCCACGGCGGTGCGGCAGGCGGCCGTGGACCGGCCCAGTAAGGTCGCCACTTCGTCCACCACCCGCTCGGCCATCCGCCGATAAGCGGTCAGCTTGCCACCCGCGATGGATAGAATTCCGCCGGGGCCGGTCCACAGCTCGTCCTTGCGGGAGATGTCCGAA
>JAYVYH010000098.1:0-8362 GCA_043784385.1 Caulobacteraceae bacterium
ATTCGAAGTCCGCCTTTGTCAGCAGGCCACCGCCTACCTTGGCGGCGGCCGCCACGGTGTCGGCGTTGGTTCCGCGATAGAACGCCTCGGCCCCACCGGCGCTGACCAGGCGCAGTGACGCCGCCAGATCTTTCTGGACCAACCGGTCGCCATCGACGAACGGTTTGCCGCCGTTACTGAAGATGGCTCGCACGGTCGAACCGGCCGGCGCGGTCAGGGCGCCGGCGTTGATCACACTCACGTCACCCTGGCGCAGAACAAATCCCTCGTCGGCGAGGCGGATCGCCGGGGCGATCAGGTCTTCGCGCCTCAGGGTTCCAAATTGCCTGAGCGCCGTTTCCAGCCCGAGCACGGTGCCCGGCGTGCCCACGGCCAGCCAGCCGGCGAGGCTTTTCTCCGGGATCGGGTTTCCCTGGGCATCGAGGTACATGTCCGCGGTGGCGGCCAGCGGCGCGCGCTCGCGAAAGTTGATGAAGGCGTTTTGGCCGTTCGCCCGGTGAAGGAGCATGAAGCCACCGCCACCCAGATTGCCGCAACACGGATGAACGACAGCCAGGGCGTAGCCGACCGCCACCGCCGCGTCTATGGCGTTCCCACCCTTCCGCAAAACATCCGCGCCGATGGCCGAGGCAAGGTGCTGGGAAGTTACGACCATGCCACTGGTCGACTCCAGGGCAGGCGGCGAAGCAGCCAAAGCCGGCGACGTCCCGAACAAACCGAGAGCGACAGCGAGGTGTTGGAGAACGGAAATCGTGATTTTCATGCCCGATCGAATAGCAGAAAACATCGAACGGAGCGCAAGGTCCGCTCACCGCCCTATCATTTGGCCTGATATCTATAAAGACTTGATCGTCGACGAAATTCGGGGGGCGGCACGTTCTAGCGAACTGAAGTTGGCGGCCGGCGCATCCGCGGGGGATTCGCGCGCCGCATGGCGGCCAAACATGCACCAACCTTGGGCACACCTTGCGCCAGTTGCGCGACACCTCTGCAAGGACCCTGGTGCTTTGCGCGCGGCCAGTCCGGCGAGGATTTCCATCGTTCGATCGCGCGCCTGATGGCCGAGGTGGTGGAGGGGCTGCTGCACGCCGATGGACGGCTGTGGCGTACCTTGCCCGACCTGATGTTCCGGCCAGGCCGCCTGACCAGATCTTTCCTCGAAGGCCATCGAGCGCCGCAGACCCCGCCGCCGCGCCTGTTCCTGGTGGTGCTGTTGGCGCTGTTCCTGGTGGGCGGACTGACGAGCGGGGTGAAGATGGCTCCCCTGAACGCAACGACCCACACCAAAGTCGGTGGCAAGGTCGTGACCACGACGACGGAAGCCAAGAGCCTGTCCGACCTTACGCCTGAGGAAAGCGCCAAAGGTCCAGGCAGCCGTAAGCAAGATCAAGGTGCGGATCGCCAGCAATAAATCCAACGAGGCCGCCAGCACTCGGCTCAAGGAACGCCTGACCAGAACTCCGGCGGACCCGGAACGGTTCTACCTGATCCTGGAGCAATGGTCAGAGCGCTTCGCCATCCTGATGTTGCCGATCTCCGCCCTGCTATTCATCTTCCAACGCCGCTTCTATCTATATAATATAGCGATATCTTCCCTGCATTCTCTTTCCGCTCTGGGGTTGGTGATCATACTGGCCATGGCGGCCAGCACCATCGGGGATGGCTGGAGCTCACTCATCCTACTGCCAGCTCCGATCCACTTGTTCGTTCATATGCGTGGCGTGGACGAGCGTCATGGAAACGCTGGCGCGGATGGTTCTTCTATTCTTTCGCTCCGCTGTCGCCACCGGGATCTTGATCGTGGGCCTGATCGCTGTTGGCCTTAACGGCATGGGGGCTAGACGCCGATCACCGGCTTGGCCGTCGTGCTGCCCGTGCTCAACGTAGGCGGCGTCCACGATCACCCGGTTCAGGGGACCATCAGAGCCTCAACTATCCTCTCCAGGCCTTGGCGAGTCATGTCGATGTCCCCCGCCAAACCGATACGGATATGATCGGAGCGGCCGAAGAAGCGGCCCGGGACTACGCTGGTGTAGAACCGGGTCATCAAGCGCTCAAAGAATTCGTCGCCATCGCCGACGGTCAGACGCGGAAACACCGTCGTACCCTGATCAAAAATCACTTGGTCCAGGCCAGAATGACCACCCAGGAGTTCGCGATAGGCGGCCCGGTTGGCGTCGATCATGGTGTTCGCCCGGGTGCGCAGAGCCGGTAGCCGGTCGAACGCGACAACACTCATCCGCTCGGCTATGTGCGGCGGTAGAGAGGCGAAGAGATCGTTCAGTCGGCGCATCTTCTGAGCCAGCACGGCGGGTGCGAGAATCCACCCACAGCGAAGACCGCTAAGACCATAAGCCTTGGTGAGACTGCTAGTGACGACGATATTCCCCTCCGGGCGAAAGGCTGTTCGCGCCCTACCCGATCGGAACATCAGCTCCAGATAGACCTCGTCAATCAGCACCAAGGCTCCAACGTTGTCGGCGGCCCGAGCAATGGCCTCTATGGTGGCCTCATCCGCCAGGGCTCCGGTGGGATTGTGCAAATTGGTAAGCACCACCAGCCGCGTCTTTGACGTCAGGCGGGCGGCGACGGCGTCCGCGTCCAGGCTCCACCTGTCAGCCGGTTGGCGGACGACCGGACGGATATCAGCCTGGAGATAGCTCAGGGTGGAAAGGAGCAATTCGTAGGTCGGATCTTCGACCAGAACTTCGTCGCCGGGGCTGAGAATGGCCGCCATGGCCAGGTGGTTGGCGGACGAGGCTCCCGCGGCGGTGACCACATGAGCGCTGTCGATAGCGAAGCGGCCGGCGATACGTTCGACCAGTGGAGTGTAGCCGTAGGAATTGGGGCCGTGCAGGGCCAGATCGTCGATGGCCAGATCAAGATCGACAAGGGCGCAGTCGGCGACGCCGCTGCTGGCCAATCCATAGCGCGCAGAGGTGTCCAGTTTGGCGAAGCGCATATAGTCGGACTGCACACGGCGGGTGGAGGCGGTCATGGGTTCGGCGAGGACTCCCGTCGTTGCTGGCGGCGCCAGTAGAAGTAGGGCGGAACGCCCATCAGCAGGATCGCATAGCCGATCAGGCTGTTGACTGGATAGGTCCAGAACGAGCAGCCGACGATGATCAGGCAGGGCAGAATAAAAAGGCCGATCGTCCAGGGGCGCCAGCGCGCCCGGAACGCCTCGCCTGCCTCCCTGGCGCTGTCGCACCGCTCTCGCCGTCGCAGAACGAACAGGCAGGAAGCACTGAGCGCGAAGAATAGGAAGTTCATCGAGACGACATAGGAAAGGATCTGTTCGTATCTTCCGGACAGGGCGATAATGCTGGTCCAAGCGAGTGTTGCGCAAATAAACATATTCCCGCCGGTGGCCGAAATGCGTGCGGCCAATTCGGCATGGACAAACGCTCCCAGAAGAGCCACCACACCATCAGCGCCCCAGGTCGCCACAACAAGAACCGGCCGCCGGGTCTCGCCGCGGTCTCAACTCGATATTGCCGCGATTAATCCGGCGGTTTCGCCAACTGAGACGGACAGATTGCCGTCGGCGCCGCGTCAACCAGCGTTGTTGGAGACTCTGCCGCCACCCGCCGACGTTGTCAGGCTCGGTCCAACCACCCTATAGGCTGTCGTTTCAAGAAACCCGACGCCCGAGGGAGGGACCCGCCGTGACCGCGACATTCCGAGCCATCCGCCTGTTCAAGACCGAGACCGGCCAAGAGGCGCGCTTTGTCGATCTGACCGACGCCGACCTGATGGACGGCGATGTAACCGTTCGCGTCGACTATTCCACGGTGAACTACAAGGACGGTTTGGCGCTGACCGGCGCGGCGCCAATCGTGCGCGTTTGGCCCTTGACCCCCGGCATCGATTTCTCCGGGGTAGTGGATGCGTCGTCCCATGCCAACTTCAGGCCCGGCGACCGGGTTGTGCTCAACGGCTATGGCGTGGGCGAAACCCACCACGGCGGCTACGCCCAGCGCGCTCGCGTCAAGGGCGACTGGCTGGTCAAGCTGCCAGAGCCGATTTCCAACGCCCGGGCGATGGCCATCGGCACCGCTGGTTACACCGCCATGCTGTGCGTGATGGCGTTGGAGAAACAGGGTCTGACCCCCGATTCGGGTGATGTGATTGTCACCGGCGCGGCTGGCGGCGTCGGCAGCGTGGCCATCGCGCTGCTCTCAGGCCTCGGCTATCGGGTGATCGCCTCCACAGGCCGCCGTGACAGCGAGGGGCCTTATCTGACCGCCCTGGGCGCCGCTGAGATCATCGACCGGACCGAACTCTCCGCGCCGGGGCGGGCGCTTGGCAAAGAGCGCTGGGCGGGCGCGGTGGACAGCGTCGGCAGCCACACCCTGGCCAATGTGATCGGCCAGACCGGCTATGGTGGTGCGGTGGCGGCCTGTGGCTTGGCCCAAGGCCTCGACCTGCCAGCCAGCGTCGCCCCGTTCATCCTGCGAGGCGTCACCCTATGCGGCATCGACTCGGTGATGCAGCCGATGGCTGGCCGGGTGGAGGCATGGCGGCGCCTGGCAACGGACCTCGACCTGACCCGGTTGGACGCGATGACGCGGCCCGCCACCCTCGCCGACGTGCCGCCGCTCGGCACGTCGATCCTCAAGGGTGAAGTTCGCGGTCGAGTGCTGGTGGACGTCAACGCCTAGGGCGTAGCTGGGGCTGACCTTAAGGAGATCCCTGCGCGGCCGCGCGCATGACGGCGAGATCGAGCTTGTTCATTGCCATCATGGACTGGGCGGCGCGTCCGGCGCGCGCGGAATCCGAGTCTGACATCTAGGCGCTATATCGGACATCTCGGATGTGTCCTCAGGGCTTGTTCGGAGCCAGCAGGGCGAACATCGCGCCTTGCGGGTCCCGCGCTTGAATCATCCAATCGCCGGTCGGGACCTGATGAGGCTCGTTAGTTACGGCGCCCCCGGCGCCCTTGACGCGCGCCACCGCGGCGGTGATGTCATCGACGTTGAAATAATAGAGCCACATCGGCCGGCCGAGCCTCGCGCTGTTCATCATACCGCCGATCGCATCCCCTCCGGCGTTGAACAACTGATAGGTTCTCATCGGTCCCATATCGACCGCCTCCGACGCCTCCCACCCTAACCGCCCCGTGTAGAACTTCAGCGCGGTCGTCCAATCGGTGGTGTGCAGTTCGTTCCAGCCGCCGTGGCCAAGCCGGCCGGGCGCGAAGGATGGACTGGGTCCCTCACCGATCGGCGTCATAACGTAGAAGGCCGCGCCCTGTGGGTCGGTGACCATGGCCATCCGCCCAACACCGGGAACGTCCCAGGCCGGCATCTGGACGGAGCCGCCAGCGCTTTGAATCTCACCGACGCTTTGGTCGACATCGAGTACATTGACATAACCGAGCCAGACCGGTGGCATGCCGTCTGCCTGCGCCGCGGGCGGGATGGCCATCAGACCACCGATGGTCTCGCCGCCGATCGTCCACATTCGATAGTCCTGGCCGGGTTGGCCGCTGGCCTGGGCCGACCAACCGACCGCTGCGCCATAGAATTCAGCGGCTGCGTCCATGTCGCTGGTGATCAACTCGTACCAGATAAAATGGCTTGGGTTATTAGACATGTTTAGCTTCCTTCCCTTGATTTTGTGAGGATCGAAACAACAACGAAAAATACCGCTTCAGGTGACCGACACTTGCTGTGGCCACCTCTGGCCCGCCTCGTGCCTTGGCCAGGATGAACGCCCCCTGCAAGACCGCCTGGGTGTGAATGGCCAGAGAGGCGGCTGAAACGCCCGTGACTCCATGCAGGCCCATCGCCGAGGCGATGTCCGCCTCAAGCTTGCGCGCATAATCGGAGATGCTGGCGTTGGAGGCGTCGCGGATTGCCGGACTGGTGGCGAAGGCTTCCTGCACCATGGTGCCGACCAGACAGGTGAAGGTTTCGATCGGACCGTTCAGCAGGCTCGCGCGAAAATCGATATAGCCGAGCACGCGGTCGAGCGGGTCGGCGAACTCGTGGTAGGGCGCGCCAGCGAATAGAGCGCCGGTGGTTTCCGACCAATGATCGGCGGCCGCGACAGCAAGGGCTTCCTTACTGGCGAAATGATGGAAAAACGCCCCCTTGGTGACCCCGGCGGCGGCGCACAGCTGATCAACCGATGTGGCGCTGTAACCCCTGGCCCGGATCATACCCAGGGCTGCGTCCAGAAGCCTGAAGCGAGCGTTAACGAATCTGCCAGACGGTTTGGCGGGAAGATTCATTCTGATGTCATACTGACCAGTTGGTATGTGTTAATATCCGAATCCTAACCGCATTTTTCGCTGACTGCGATCAGCCAAGGCGCGCGGCGTAAACCTCCGGCTTGAACCCGACGATCAGCTGGCCACCCACATCTAGTACAGGTCGCTTGATCATGGATGGCTGAGCCAGCATCAGACGAATGGCCTTGGCTTCGTCAAGTGCGGTGCGATCTGCGTCCGGCAGCTTTCGGAACGTCGTCCCGGCGCGATTGAGCAGAGCCTCCCAGCTCACCTTCCGGGACCACTCCAGCAATGTCGCTGGGTCGATTCCCTGGCTCTTGTAGTCATGAAAACGATAGGCCACTCCGCGTCCGTCCAGCCAGTCGCGGGCCTTTTTCATCGTGTCGCAGGCCTTTACGCCGTACAGAGTGATGGTCAGGCAATCGGTGGATGGGGCAACGGGGTGGAACCCCGGCAGCAGCGCGTGCTCCGACATCGCGTTCTCCTGGCGTTGGACGACCCAACATAACCTGATCAACTCGCGCAAGCCCTTCATCGAGATTGTCCCGCGGTTTGGGAACTCTGGGGTCGGTCGTTCATTGCTGCTAGCGACTTCAGACCACACAACGGGACGGCCCAATGATGGACCTTTGCAGCCGGCGACTCTTGTTCGCCGCCGCCATGACCGCTTGTGCAATTTTGACTGGATGCGCATTGGCGCCGGGCCGCGTGGGCTACCTGGTGAAGAGCCGCGCCGCGTGGCCCCTGATCGTGCGCACGGAGTCCGGACCAGTGCGCGGCGTAACGACACCCCGGGGTCAGGCGTTCCTGGACATTCCCTTCGCGGCGCCTCCGGTTGGGCCATTGCGGTTTGCGCCCCCCGCACCGGCCGCCGGCTGGCGGACGGTGCGCGACGCCACTCGGGCGGGACCCATCTGCCCTCAAAACAGCCTGCCCGGCGCGGGCCGCCAGTCTGAGGACTGCCTCAACCTCAACATCTATGCACCACACGACGCTTCCCCCGACCGGCTCAGGCCGGTCATGGTGTGGCTCTATGGTGGGGGTTTCGACAGTGGCGACAACGTAACCTACGATCCCAGCCGGCTGGCCGAGCAAAAGGGTGTCGTGGTGGTGTCGCCCAACTATCGACTGGGCGCACTCGGCTTCATGGCTCACCCGGCGCTGCGCGGCGCGGGCGAAGGCGCCTATGCTCTGCTGGATCAGGAGGCAGCCCTGCGATGGGTGGCGGCGAACATCGCCCGGTTCGGCGGCGATCCTGGCGACGTAACGCTGTTTGGCGAGTCCGCCGGAGGCTGGAGCGCCTGCTATCAGTTGACCGCTCCCGACGCCCAGGGCCTGTTTCAGCGCGCGATCATCGAGAGCGGAGCCTGTACCTCTCCGCTTTCGACCCTAAGCATGGCGGAAGCCGAGGCGGGTGGCGCAAGGATGGCGGCGGCCCTGGGCTGCGACACCGGCGCCGGCGCGGCCGATTGCCTGCGTCGCGTTCCGGTATCGAAGCTTTTGAAGGCCAAGGCTTCAAGGCGCGGGCTTCTGGGCCTCGACTCCTGGTCACCGGCATGGGGTGGCGATGTCTTGCCCGTATCACCGCGAACCGCGTTCGAGACAGGCCGTTTCGCCGCCCTGCCGGTTATCGACGGGACCAATCACGATGAGGGGAGACTTTTTCTCTACACCAACCGCCTGAAGGGGAAGCTGTTCACCCAAGGCAGTTATGAGAAGATTCTTGGCGACGCTTTCCAGGACGTCACACCGAAGGTGCTGGCGGAATACGCCGCCGAAGCGAAGCGTGAGCGGGGAATAGCGTATGCCGACGTGGTGACCGACTCCACTTTCGCTTGTCCCGCCCTGACCCTGAATTCGCTGCTGCGAAGCCGCTCACTGGTCTACGCCTATGAGTTCGACGACCCCCACGCGGCGACCACCCTACCGCTGACACCGATCACGCCGCGCCTGGGTTCCTATCACAGCGCGGAAATCGCCTATGTGTTTCAGACACCCTGGGCGGCCGCCAAACCCGCCGGCTTCAACCAAAGCCAGCGCGATCTGTCAGACCGGATTCAAGCCTACTGGAGCGCCTTCGCGAAGGCCGGCGATCCAAACGCCATCGGCGGCCCACCTTGGCCC
>JAYVYH010000099.1:0-7532 GCA_043784385.1 Caulobacteraceae bacterium
ACTGGTCGACGACCTGTTCGGCGGTTCCCGAGATCACGAAGGCGTCGACCACCTCTTCGGACAGGGATGCGGCCATTTCACCCCACTTGCCTTCCTTGAACAGGCGGTTGAGCTTGGGTTGCAAGTCGTGCCAGCCGAGCTTTCCGCGAAACTAGCAATAGCGGCACCCTACTGAGCCGGCGGTACACTGCGGTGGGCGAGCGCGCAGTCGCTGTAAGCTAGCCAAGTCATCGACGTCCCCTAGTTCTCTCAAATGGGTGGCGGGCACTCTCGGGAGGTTGGCGACGGTGTCGGACAGGGCATTGGCGGTCGACCATCGCACGCCTTCGAACGGCGGCCGTAAACGGCCGCGCCTTGACAAGCCGACCAGCCAATAGCCGCCATCAACAGCGGGTCCAAACACCGCGTCGGAGCCGCCAAGGGCATGAAAGGCCGCAGCGACGTCACGCCGCCGCACCTGGGGCGCATCGCTGCCGAGAATCACCATCGAACCACGAGGCAGGCGCTTGGCTACTCGCATCAGGCGCGCGCCAAGATCGCCCGGCCCTTGTTCGATCGCACTAGCGCGGCGCACCCAGTCGGTTGGCCGGTCCGGGGTGACCGCCACCCAGGTGGTCCAGCGTGGGTCCCAGGCGAGTTCGCGCAGGAGGACGGCCAGAGCAAACCGTTGGAACCGCCAAGCCGCCAGTTCGCCCGCCTCGGCGGCCAGCCGGCGCTTACCGACGCCGAAGCGTGGTCGCCGGGTAAATATCACGAGATGCCGGGAACGATGCCTATCGCTCATAGAAACGGGCGATGCGGTGCGGCGATACACCCAACTGAAAGAGGGCGAGGCAGGTAAGATTGCGAAGGCTGCGCCGCACCCATCCGTCCCGACGCCAGCGATCCGCCGAGGTCATGGCATAGGCGTCGAGGAGGTTCAGGCGGGCGTGACCCAGTCGGCGGACAAGGTCGACATCTTCCATGAGCGGCAGCGCGGCATAGCCGCCGACCCGCTCAAGCAGATTGCGATGCATCAGTATGCCCTGGTCGCCGTAGGGCAGGCCGATCCATCGGACCCGAAGATCCACCAGCCGTTCGAGCAGGCGTGCGCGCCAGTCGTCGCTGTCGAGCTTGAACGCAAACACCGCGAAGCCCTCGGCCGCGGCGGTGCCCGCCATCCACGCGCGGGCGGCTCGGCTCCATCCTATCTGAAGTCGGGTATCGGCATGTAGGAAGAGCAGCCACGGCCCGCGGGCGCGGTTCGTGGCTGCGTGCAGTTGTACGCCCCGCCCTCGATCGGCGGAGACGAGCACGACGCCGTGAGCCCGGCCAATTCCGAGGGTGCCGTCGCAGGAGCCGCCGTCGACAACGATCACCTGTGCGCCCCGCGCCTCGACGAGCCGATCCAGACAGGCGCCGAGCACCCCGGCTGCGTTCAGTGTAGGGATGATGACCGACAGGTCCTCGAAACCCGGGCGCGCCTGCTCATCGACATTCACGACAAACCGCAGCTTGCGCCGCCCAGCACGCAGAACCTTGCACAATGCGGATGGTTCAGTTGCACGGCGCCCAGCGCCTGCGCCAAGGCGCCGCCAAGCTCAAATTGGCGATCGTAGGGTGTCAGGGTGCAAGCCACCACGGCGGCGTGGGCTTCACCCCTTCGCTTTACCACCATTCGGCTTGAGGCGCACATCATCGACCCGGGTGACTTGCCCAGGATTCCCCAGCAGGCCTCGGTGATCTCCGGCACATCGACGGCCGCCTCCATTTCCGGGAATAGCACGAGCCGGGCCGGATCGTCGGCCCGGATCGGCAGGCGAAGCCTCTCGAACAGTCGTCGATAGCCCGCGCGAGCCTGGTCTTCGGCTTCGCCGGGCAACAGCCGGCCGGCCACCGCGATAGCGAACCCGTTGGCTGCGAGCCAGGACAGACCCTCGATCGCCGGAGCCCACGTCTCGGCGCCCCGCTCGGCTTCGTGCGCATCGGCGGTGTAGTGATCGAGGCTCACCCGCAGGTTCAGTTGGTCGCCGTAGCGCTGCAGAATATCCAAAAGAGCCGGTTCCCAGCGACGCATCGGTTTCATAGCGTTGGTCAGCACCAGGACCGCAAAGCCGCGATCGAGGGCGGCCTCAAGCATCCCGATGACTTCCCGATTCATGAACGGCTCACCGCCCGTGAAGCCAATCTCTCGGGTCTTCAAACCCAGCCCGGCAATCTCGTCGAGATAGCCCTGAACATCGTCGGCGGTGAGATAGACCAACGCATCGTTGCGAGGCGAACTTTCGATGTAGCAGTTGGCGCAGGCGATATTGCATAGGGTACCGGTATTGAACCACAGCGTGGTCAGCGCCGTCAGCGCCACCGACGCCCGCCGCGCCCCATCCGCCGTCACGCGCGGATCGCGAAACTTGTCGGCGGGCAGCGGCGCGCTGTTGGGTGTCCGGAAAGGCGAGGCGATCAAGACGGCTGGCACGGCGGATCGACTCCAAAGACCTTGTCGATGTCACATCGACCCTGACACTGATCGACGCCACCCCCAACCCGCAGCGCGCGATCCAAATTGAACTGCGACCCTTCGCTCTCGGCCGGGCCGTGCCTCGGCTATTCGGTCAGAGCTCGCAACAGGTTACATTCTGCAGAACAGGACGCCACATCATGGAACTGACCAAGATCGCGACCAGCGCCGCTCCTCCCAACCGTTTGTGGCCCGCCATTTGCGGAGGCCTGGCCTCGTGAGCCTACGTGTTCTCTTGGTCGGCGCCGGCCACGCGCACCTGTATGTCATCCGCCGCGCGAAAGCTCTCGGCGCTGCTGGCCTTGATCTGTGCCTGGTCAGCCCCGCGACCTTCTCTTACTCGGGACTTGCGACCGGCGCACTCTCAGGAGCGCTTAGCCTTCGCGCCGGAGAAGTCGATATCGTTGCGTTGGCGGCGGCCCACGGCGTCCGACACCATCCAACAACTGTCGAACATGTTGATCTCACTGAGCGCCGGGCGCATCTGGTGGGCGGTGGCTTTGTCGATTTTGACATCGTCTCGTTCAATGTTGGCAGCACGATTGCTGACCCCCTCGGCCTGAGTAGCCGGCCAAGGGTTTGGCCGGTCAAGCCACTGGCGGCACTTCTTCCGCTGAGGGACATGGTCGAAAGGGAGATGGCCGCCGCGGGTCGGTGTCCGGCCATCGTCATCGCGGGCGGCGGTCAGACCGCGTTTGAAATCTCCGCCGCTCTTTGCGGTCTTTGTGGTCGCCACGGAGTTCGCCCCAACATCACCGTTGTCGGATCAAGGGTAGATGCCGCCTGGATGCCGGCAAAGGCCGCGCGACGCTTGCTCGCAACCCTGCGCACCCGGGGCGTCGAATTCAGAGCGGACCAGGTTGTGTCGCGGACGAGCGACTGGTGCCGGCTCGCATCCGGCGGCAGCTTGGCTTGCGACGCCCTGGTGCTCGCAACCGGTCTCGTCGCGGCCGACATAATGCGAACGCTCGATTTGCCGGTCGACGAGCAGGGGCGATTGAGGGTGTCGTCGCGCCTGCGGACCGCGTGCAATCACCGGGTGTTCGCCGTTGGGGACTGCGGTGTCATGGAGGATGATCCGCGACCTTGCATGGGATTGTTCGGCGTTCGCGCGGCGCCCGTCCTGGTTCGCAACTTGGTGGCGCTCGCGCGAAAAAGGCGGCTGGTGACCTACCGACCGCAACGGCATTGGCTATCGATAATGGATCTCGGCGATGGGACCGGGCTGGCCTTGCGCGGCCACATCTGGTGGCTGGGCCGTACCGCCCTTCGCCTGAAACGTGGTCTTGATCTGGGCTTTGTGCGGCGCGCGCGCTTGGGCTCCTTGTCCCGCTTCTCAAACCAGGTGTTTGAGAAGCGAGACAAGGAGCCGGGTGCGCCCTGAAAAAAGGGCGGGAACGTACCATTGCCCGGCCAGCCGATTGCTGATTTCGCCTCGCGTCGGATAGGGGGCGATCATGCTGGCGACCTTGCTGAGCTTGAGCCTCGCCGACATCGCCAGCGACCAGACCCCAATCTGATCGCCGGCGTGTCGACCGACCAGGGTCACGCCCAGCATCTCGCCCCTTGCCGTGGTGATGAGCCTGCCAAAGCCTCGGATATCGCCCTCTACCCGTGCCCGGTCGTTCTCGGAAAAGCCCACGCACTCGACCCGAACGCCATCGCCGTGGGCCTTGCGCGCAGCCGCCTCGCTCAGGCCGATCGCCGCCAGTTCCGGATCGGTATATGTCACCCTCGGAACCATGAGGGCATCGGCATTCACCGGCAGGCCGAAAACGGCGCGGCGGATGACTAGGCCAGCCTGAGCCCCGGCGAGGTGGGTAAACTGCCCGCGGCCGGCGGCGTCTCCGACAGCGAACACCCGGTGGTTGGTTATCGAGCGCAATGCCGCATCCGTTGTCACCCCGTGCCCGGTGTGGGCGACACCGGCCTTAGCCAGGTCTAGCCCTTCGAGCGTCGGCGCGCGGCCGACGGCGACCAGGAGATGGGAGCCGGCGATCCACCGCTCACCGTCTGGCCCCTGCACGCAGACAGCGGGCCCGGGCTTGAACCGAACGGCCCTATGGCCGGCCAGAAGTTCAACACCATCGTTTTCCAGCTGGGCGAGAACCACGTCGGCCGCCGCGCGGTCCTCGCGATCAAGCATCCGGCCACTATCGATGATCACGACCTCGGAACCCAGCCTGCGGAAAGCCTGGCCGAGTTCGATGCCGACAGGGCCGCCGCCCAGCACGATCAGCTTTGCCGGCAACGCATCGAGATCGAACACCGTTTCGTTGGTCAGGAAGGCGATTTCTGAGAGGCCGGGGATGTCCGGTGCAATTGCGCGAGAGCCCGTGGCGATGAAAATCTTGCGGGCTAAGACTCGGACGGAATCGGTGGCGACCATGCGCGGGTCGATGAACCGGGCGTTTTCCCGAATAACCCGCACGCCGAGGCCCTCAAACCGTTCCTGACTGTCGTTTGGCGCGATTGCCGCGATGGCCGCGTGGACGTGGGCCCTGACTGTGGCGAAATCTACGCTCACCTGCTCGCTCCTCACGCCGAGAGACCCTGAATGGCGAGCGTGGTGCGCCGCGCCCGCGGCGGCGATCAGAGCCTTCGACGGCACGCAGCCGTAGTTTAGGCAATCTCCTCCCATCTCGCCTTTTTCGAACAGCACCACCTTGAGGCCGAGCCGGGCGGCGACGGAAGCCACGGACAAGCCGCCGGAGCCGGCTCCGATCACCACCACATCGGCTTTCAGCGTCTGGGGCGTCACGCAGCGACGTCCGATCGCTTCCTGAAGCGCTGAAAGAGAGTGGTCGCAAGGGCAAGCAGGCCCAGGGCCGCGAGCGGGAGGAACAGACCCGGTTCTAAGATAACACCAAGGCTGGGCGTCCGCCCGTGCGCGACGACCAAGCCTAGGCCAGCCCCGACGCCGCTGTAGATGAAAGTCGCCGGCATGATCCCCAGGAACGTGGCCAATACGTAGGCCCGAGTCGGCGCTCCTGCCAGCGCGGCGGCGACATTGACCAGCCAGAATGGGACAAGGGGGATAAGCCGTAGGGTCAGGATATAGCCAAAGGCGTCCTTTCCGACACCCTCGATCACTGCCTTGAGCCTACCGCCTGACCGCTCGGCCTTCTCGCGAAGGATTGCACCTAGCGAGGTGCGAACCGCAAAAAAGACGATCGCCGCGCCCAAGGTCGCGCCGATCACGGTCGCGGCGCCACCCATCCACGTTCCGAACAGGTATCCGCCAGCGACGGTGAAGATGGTAGTTACTCCCGGCAGACACGACACGGTCGCGACCATGTAGAGACCGATGAACGCCGCGAGCGCCAACAGCCGGTGCGCGCCGATGAAACCTTGGAGCGCCACCTCGTGGAACCGCAGGGTATCGAGGTTGAGGTAGCGGGTGACGCCGCTCGCCTCGATTCCGATTGCCACCAGGACCAGCAGGACCAACGGCAGGCACCGCGCGAGGCGATTCATGCTCGCACCGAATTGTCGTTCAAGGACCAATCGTAGCTGTCGCGCGAGATGCGCCACGTGGTCTCAAGGCGCTTGCGTAGCGGCTCCGCCGCGAAGCTTGCCAAATGCTGGATAGTGGTCGCGTCCGAGCCGCCAAAGTCGGCCGCATACCACTTGTAGATCGAAGAGACGACCAGCGCCTTGCCCTCGAAGCGAACGCCACGCGGGTGATTGACGTAGGCTCGCGCGGCATCGTCCAGGGCGGGGGAAAGGCCCGCGCCGCGTCTGGCCCGTAAGGGTAGGTTCGGGCAACTGATCGAGGCGCAATTGATGGCGTAGTGGACGCGCGAGCCGCGCCACCCCCTGCGCAAGACGCCGTGTTCGATCGCATCGAGGGAAAGATCCACGCCGGCGACCCGCACTACCACCTTCTTCCAGGGTCCGAGCGACAGGAATGTCGGCTTGATCCGCCGTATAGACGTAACAGGGTAGGCGGCCAGCACAACGTCAAGAGTCAGAGCGTTGTAAAGATTGGTCCAGAACGCGAATTGCTCCTCGCGGCTCAAGTTCAGCGGATTGGCGGCAGCCAGTAGGTCAATGTATCGACGCAGGTCTGTCCAGCCGATGACCGAGTGCTTCCATGCCGCATAGTCGACCCGCACGATACCGTCGTGCGATTCACTCGCGAATTTGGCCAACTGGGCGTCAAACGCAGTGTGATCGAACATTCCGTTGGCCGACTTCAGCCCCCTGAACGGTTCGGTATTGGCCGCCTGCGGGTAACCACCCGCCATCGTCGCTAAGGCCCCGCCCCCGACGATCAAGGCCCGTTTCGAGATCCGCGGTTGCGCCTTCGGCATTATGTCTCCTCATAAACGCGTTTTCGATAGAGGGCCGTCATCGGAACATTCGGATGCCGAGGTTCTTGGGTTACAGATCCGGGAACACACAGCCCGGACGCACAATGAGCTGATCGCCCGGCCCATCGGGGCCCTCATTTGGCGCTTCGCACTCACAAAGTTGCAAGGCCCGCATTTGTTGAAACCGGTAACGCCTGTCTTGCCTTCGGGCCCCACATGCCCTAGACACCCGCCCTTCGTTTGAGCCGCCTGGCCGACAGGCATGCCATGGCGGCTCGCAAATGCGACTCTCAAAGAGGACGGCGCCCGTTTGATCGGGGCCGATGCGAAATGCCCAAACTGAAGACCAAGTCAGGCGCCAAAAAGCGCTTTAAGATAACCGCGACCGGAAAGATCAAGGCCGGCGTGGCGGGTAAGCGGCACCGGCTGATGAGCCACAGCGCCAAATACATCCGCCAGAACCGGGGCACCAAGGTGATGAGCGCGCCCGACGCGAAGATCATCTCGCATTTCCTGCCCTACGGCCTTTAAGACTTTTCCGGAGCATAGACACAGATGGCTCGCGTCAAACGGGGCGTAACCGCCCACGCCAAGCACAAGAAGGTTCTCGAGCAGGCCAAGGGCTTCTACGGGCGCCGCAAGAACACCATCCGCACCGCCAAGGCGGCCGTGGACAAGGCCGGCCAGTACGCCTACCGCGACCGCAAGGTCCGCAAGCG
>JAYVYH010000100.1:0-16235 GCA_043784385.1 Caulobacteraceae bacterium
GGTTACAAGCAGCGCTAGCAGCCTACAATTCCAGACCCTTTGCTTCGTCGAACCCCAAGGCGAGATTGAGGTTCTGGACCGCCGCTCCGGCCGCGCCCTTTCCCAGGTTGTCCAAAACCGCCACCAACCGAGCGTGTCCCAGATCATCGGCGCCGAACACATAGAGGCGCATGAAATTTGATCCATTCAACGCTTCGGGATCCAGCGTCTCGGTGACCATCGCCTCTTCGAGCGAAGCCACCTTCACAAAATGTTCGACCTCATAGGCGCGCGACAGAGCCAGATGAATGTCGTCAATCCGAGGGCGACCCGGAATCGCCGCCAGTTGTAGGGGAACTTCGACAATCATCCCCTGGCGATAGCGGCCCACGGCGGGTGAAAATAGAGGCCGATGCGACAGCCCCGCGAAATGCTGCATCTCTGGCACATGCTTGTGCTTCAGGGATGTCGCATAGGGACGATAGGGTGTCGTCGTATAGCCGGGGGCTTGGGTGTTTTCGAACTCGGCAATCATCGATCGACCACCACCGGAATAACCGGAAACGGCGTTCACGGTAACCGGCCAATCTGGCGGCAACAGTCCCTGTTTGATCAGCGGTCGGACCAAAGCCAGAAAACCGGTCGGATAGCAGCCAGGATTGCTGATCCGCGTCGCGGCGCGAATCGCCTCGCGTTGGCCGGGTTCCATTTCCGGGAAGCCGTAGGTCCAATCCACCGCCGTCCGATGAGCGGTCGACGCGTCGATAACCCGCACCTTGGGGTTGTTGATCAGGCCGACGGCCTCGCGTGCGGCATCGTCGGGAAGGCAAAGGATTACAGCGTCCGCGCCATTAAGGTAGGCTCGCCTCGCATCGAGATTCTTACGGTCGTTGGGGTCAATCGAAGTGATCGTGAGATCCGTCCGATCACAAAGGCGTTCACGAATCTGAAGTCCAGTCGTACCCGCTTCGCCGTCGATGAACACCGTGGCTGTCATGGCCGAACTCAACCTATGCCAAAAAAGAAAAGAGCGCCTCGGGCGAACCGAAGCGCTCTCGACGAAACACCCTTGTGGATGCGCCTGTCAGCGCTTGGAGAACTGGAAGCTGCGTCGGGCCTTGGCCTTGCCATATTTCTTGCGCTCGACGACGCGGCTGTCACGGGTCAGGAAGCCATGGGGCTTGAGCACCGCACGCAAACCGGGCTCATAGTAGGTCAAGGCCTTGGATATGCCATGGCGAACCGCGCCGGCCTGGCCGGACAGGCCCGAGCCTTCCACGGTGGCGATGACGTCGAACTGGCCAAGCCGATCGGCGATTTGCAGAGGTTGGGCGATCATCATCCGCAGAACCGGGCGAGCGAAATAGACTTCCTGGTCGCGGCCATTGATCGTCACCTTGCCGCGCCCTGGCTTGATCCAAACCCGGGCCACGGCGTTCTTACGCTTGCCGGTCGCATAGGCGCGGCCGTCTTTATCGATCTGAGGTTCGGCGACCACCTGTGCCGGTGATGAAGACAGGCCTTGAAGGGCCTCGAAGCCGTGGGTTTCGGTCATGACTATTGGCTCCGGCTGTTTTTGCTGTTCATTGACAGGAAATCCACCGGTTGAGGATTCTGCGCCTCGTGGGGATGATCGCCGCCATTATAGAGCTTGAGGTGTGTCAGTTGCTTGCGCGCCAAGGGACTCTCCTTGGGCAACATGCGCTCCACGGCCTTTTCCAGCACGCGCTCGGGAAAGCGCCCGTCGAGGATCTTCCCGGCGGTCCGTTCCTTCACGCCGCCAGGATGCCCAGTGTGCCAGTAATAGGTTTTTTGATCGAGTTTGCGGCCGGTGAATTTCACCTTATCGGCGTTGATCACTACGACATGGTCGCCACAATCGACGTTGGGCGTATAATCGGCGCGATGCTTGCCACGAAGCCGCATGGCGATGAAGGTTGCGAGGCGCCCTACCACGGCATCGCGAGCATCTACCACAATCCACTTTTTTTCGACGGAAGCCGCCTTCAGGTAGGTCGTTGTCTTGGTCGTCATGACACCTTGAGCCTTGGGTGGACGTGACCGAGAAGGCGACGCCGGATTGAGGCGCGGCTGGTAAGGCCCAACGCTGGGGCTGTCAAGTTAGAATGTGGTCTATCAGGGGATAGCTCTGAATTCCCTCAACTAATTTCGTAAGGTAAAATAATACCTCAAATTCGCCGGCAACGCCAAACGAGGAAAATCGAGACACTCAGCAGGACGGCCGCGTTGGCTTGGTGGGCCAGCGCCAGACCTAGAGGGTCACCCGCCCACAGAGTCGCCACCCCCAGGCCCGCCTGGGCCATGAGAAGAACAACCACCAATTGGCTCGTGAACAGAACGGCCCTGGGAACTGTCCGGCTTCGGGCCGCGATAACCGCCAGCCCAACCCCAAACACGATCAGGCCATAGGCTAACAGCCGGTGATTGAATTGGACGGCCGCCTTGCCGTGGGCAAGCGTCGCCCACACCGCACCCTGCCAATAGTCGACGGGAAACACATGGCCGGCCATCAGCGGCCAATCGTTGTCCACCCGTCCGGCGCCACCGCCGGCCACCAGCGCGCCCATCAGACATTGCAGGAATACGCCCCCCGCGAAGATGGCCGATGGCCACCGCCACCCGTGTTGAGCTGAACCATCCCGGCGACCATTTCCGGACCAGGCTTCGAGGCCTGTCCACACCAGGGCGGATAGCAGCAGCAGCGCCAGACCCAGGTGGACCGCCAGGCGCTCGGGGGCCACCGACGCCCTACCCTCCAGCCCGCTCTTGACCATCCACCAACCCACCAAGCCTTGTAGTCCGCCCAGGCCCAACAGGACGAAGCACGGACCGATCAAACGGCGTGGGACGCCGCGTAAACCCAGGAGAACGGCGAACGGGAGCGCGAAGACCACTCCGACCCAACGGGCGAGCAGCCTGTGCGCCCACTCCCACCAGAACAGGAATTTAAATTCCGATAGGCTGATGCCTTGATTGATCAGGTGAAACTGCGAGGACCCGCGATATTTGCGAAATGTATCGGTCCAGTCTGTCTCATTGAACGGGGGAAGCGCTCCCATGATGGGTTTCCATTCGGTGATCGAAAGCCCCGACCCCGTCAGCCGCGTGGCGCCGCCGACGACGACCATCATGAACACCAGGACGGCGACCACAAATAACCACACCGCGGTAGTCCGCGAACGGCCCCCCGGATTGAAAGGTCCGGGGGGCGCAATGGAGGCTCGGGTAACAGCAATCATCTGTCCAACGCCTTAGTTCGTAGCCCCTGCTCACACCCGAAAATGTCGGGCGTGAATGGTCGGAGCGACAGGATTTGAACCTGCGACCCCTTGACCCCCAGTCAAGTGCGCTACCAGGCTGCGCCACGCTCCGATGCAGGGAGAGACGGTCTTATAGAGAGGGCGGCGGCGGCGGGCAATTGATAATCCCGATCATCGCCAAGCGGTCGCGAGCAGCCCATCCAGGCGTTTTTTCACGCTGACCGCAGTGGCGAGCGCGCTTTGAAGGCCGTGGAGATTCGGCGATGAGTCTCGCGGAATAGTGGTTCTAGACGGATTTACCGACGCCAAGGCCAACAGGTCCGCCCGCGACAGATTTTGGAGATCACCGATCCGCCGCCGCTGCTCATGGAGGAGGCGCCGCAGAGCCTTCAAGACACGCACGTCTTCGGGACGATAGAGCCGGCGCCCCCCCGCGCGGCGCATCGGCCTTACGATGCTGAATCTTGTCTCCCAAAAACGCAACACGTGCGCTGGCGCGCCTACCTCGGCGACCGCTTCCGATATGGTCCTGAAAGCGTGAGGTCCCTTGTCAGCCAATCGAGTCCTATTTCCCCAACGCTTGGTCGATCCGCGCCTTGAGGACCTGGGAAGCCCGAAAACCTATTACACGGCGCGGCGCGATTGTCGCTGGTTCGCCAGTCTTCGGGTTGCGCCCCATCCGCTCGCGCTTGGAGCGGACCTGAAATACGCCGAATCCTGACAGCTTGACGCTTTCACCGCGCTCCATGGCTTCGGCAACCAGGTCCAGGGTGCGTTCCACCAGCCCGGCGCAGTCCTGGCGACTCAACCCAACGTGCTCATGCAACGCATCGGTGAGATGGGCTCTCGTAAGTGTCTTATCGGTCATGACCAACCAACCCCAATTTCAACAGCCTTAATTGTCATCGTTCGCTCGTCAAGGGCCTGCCATCTCGACCGTGGCCCTCGACTAAAGCCGCAGAACAACCGCGCCCCAGGTCAAGCCGCCGCCCATCGCTTCCAGCAGCAAAAGTTGGCCGGGTTGAATCCGGCCGTCCTCTATCCCCACGCTTAGCGCAAGCGGGATCGACGCGGCGGAGGTATTGGCGTGGTCCGCGACAGTCGAGATCACGCGGCTTCCATCGATGCCGAGGCGTTTGGCCACACCTTCCAGAATTCTCTGGTTGGCCTGGTGGGGTATGAACCAGTCGACCTCAGACATCGACACCTCCGCAATGGCGACCGCGGCCAACACCGCCTCGCTGATATTGACTACGGCGTGCCGGAATACCTGGTTGCCTTGCATCCGCAGTTTTCCAACCGTCCCCGTCGTCGAGGGGCCGCCGTCCACGTACAGAAGATCTTGCTTGGTGCCGTCCGCGCGCAGAGAAAACCCCAATATCCCACGGTCCGCCGTAGTTCCCTGCCCTGTCTGCGGCTCAAGCACGACGGCGCCTGCCCCATCGCCGAAGAGCACGCAGGTTCCTCTGTCAGTCCAGTCCATGAGGCGGCTCATGGTTTCGGCGCCGATGACTAGGGCGCACTTGCCTAGCCCCCGAACCACGAAGCTGTCAGCTACGGCTAACGCATAAACGAAGCCCGAGCAGACAGCCTGTACGTCGAACGCGATCCCGGGCGGCGCTCCCAGCTTGCGCTGAACGATGGTGGCGGTGGCCGGAAAGGTCAGATCAGGTGTCGTCGTGGCAACGATGATCAGATCGACGTCTGAAGCCGTTCGACCCGCCCGGGCAAGCGCCACGCGCGCCGCCTCCACTGCCAGATCGGAAGTCGCCTGCTCATCGCCGGCGCGGCGGCGCGAGTGGATACCCGTACGCTCAACGATCCACTCGTCGGTTGTATCGACCGTTTGCGCGAGGTCGTTGTTCGAAACGATATGCGGCGGCAAACAGCCCCCAACACCGCTCACCACGCTACGCACCTTGGTGGTCACGCCACCGTTCTCGCTCTCACGGGCTCGCTCTGGTTAGCTGCGGACAGTAACAGGTCGCGGTCGATTTCATCTATGAAAGCACTACGTCCAAGACTGTCAGCCAGACGCACCGCGTTGGCGAAGCCATTGGCGTCGGCCCCGCCATGGCTCTTCACGACAATGCCGTTCAGGCCCAGGAACGGCCCGCCGTTGATTCCACTTGGATCTAGCCGTGTGCTCATTCTCCGTAGGGATTGCTGCGCTACGAAGGCGCCGGTACGCGACAACGCCGTTTCAGTGAACGTCCTGCGCAGTTCCGCGCGAAAGAACCGCGCTAGTCCTTCGGCGGTTTTCAAAGCGACGTTTCCAGTGAAACCGTCGGTAACGACCACGTCGACCGTGCCCTTGGCAATGTCGTCACCTTCAACGAACCCGTGATAGTCAAGCGTCATCGCAAGGGCCCGCAGAAGCCTGTCCGCGCTGCGAACATCCTCGTGGCCCTTCTCTGTCTCGGTTCCGACATTGAGCAATCCCACGGTGGGCCGAGCGACGCCATGAATGGCACGGTGGTAGGCTGAGCCCATGATGGCGAACTGAACCAGTCGCTCCGCGTCGCAAATCAGATTCGCCCCGACATCCAGCACCGAGCTGGTTCCCCGCAACGTAGGCCAGTTCGCGACAAGCGCGGGTCGGTCGAGATTTCCGGCGGTTCGCAGCAATAGCCGGGAGATCGCCATGAGGGCGCCGGTGTTGCCGGCGGAAACGGCGGCTCGCGCTTCACCCGACCTCACACTCTCCACGGCGTTCCACATCGATGTGCCCTTGCCCCGACGCATGGCGTGAGCCGGCTTGGCGGCCATGGCGATGACACCGTTGGCGGCTCGCAGCTCGCATACGTCGCGAAGACCGGATGAAGCTACGAGAGCTGTTTCGATTATTGACGGATCACCATGGAGCAGGAAACGCACCTTGCCGCCGCCTAGAAAATAAATGGCCTTCTCCAAGCCGGGAAGGACGACCGAAGGCCCATGATCCCCACCCATGGCGTCGATAGAGATCACCAGGGGTTCGGACACGACGTCGGTTTCTGCTTCTTCAATCCTCCCGCGGAGGTGGAGGGCAGACGATACAGTCGCGCGCGGCCGATGCAACCCGCTACCGCCAAGCCATCAACACACAAACACATGCCGGGACGATTCGTCCCGGCGATAGGCACAACATCATGACGGCCGCCTCGATAGAGTTGAAAGCACCGCGAAGGGGGAGATTGGACCAGTGTCCTCGGGGGGCGAGAATACCGCACCCGGTTGCCGTGGAAATGGGTCGAGGGCTAGAGCCAGGGCTTCAACGACGTAGGCGGCAAGATCTATGACGCCACTGGTCGCTTCGTCTGGAGGATCTTCGCTCTCCAGGTCTACGATCACTTCCGCCGCATCGGTCGAGGGCGCATTCGGGCTGCCCATGGGTACGATCCGAACCTTGATCGGCTCATCGATCGCGACAACGAACGACTCAAGCGAAACTCCGCACATTCGAGTCATCTCCGCCACGACGCAGCCCTCGATAGCGACACCGTCGAGCCAGGGCCGCAACGTGAGATCCCCACGAAGCGCCGCCAGTCCCTCAAGTCCAAGATCGCGCGCGATTATCGCGCGATGGTCTGGTCCCGCGGCGAGCGTCACCTCGCGCTCCGTCTGTTGAACTTCCGGCCACTCGAGCGACCGCCCCCAGGGTAAGTCGGTGGCCATCAGACGCCCCAGACCGGACGCCCAGACATCAGGCTAGCCAAATCACAACCTCTAAGACCCTCTCGGCGCCGCACCATATAGGCCGCCAACCCGTCTGGAGAGGTCTCAGGGCGGGCCTGTAGGGCCGTGCGAGCGAGTAATTCCTTTAAGTCGGTTTGATCCGGGAGTTGGTCGAAGGCTGCTTGAAACGCCCGGGCTCGCCCATAGAACGCCTCGCCTAGCTTTCGCATGCGCTTACCTACCGCTAGATCGCCGACGCCCATTTCCCGCAGCGCCCCATCCAGATTGCTGACATAGGTGTCGAACAAGGCCTGTCTGGTTTCACCGGCGGGGCCGGACTCCCCTTCAAGCCTTTCGATCAAAAGAATCACATGCATGGTCAGGAGCTCAAAGCGCCCTTCCACCGAATCGGGTGTCCCCATCTGGGTGTAAAGCGTCTCGGTGCGAGCCTGATCGGACGCGGCCCTGTAGAGCGCGTTCGCAGCCTGCTTCGCCGATGATTTGGCCAACAATTGCGTGAACATGGTGGGTGGGCCTCGTTTTTGCCGCGGGGCTGGTGTCCGGTGCCGCGCATTGAAATAGGCGTGCTTCCGGCTTAGGTCAAAGCGGCTTAGGTTCCAGCAGTGAGTTGATCAGTCCATGATGCGCAAGGCCGCAACCTCTCTCCTCCTCATCACCCTCCTGGCTTCGAGCGCCTGTACGCCGGTCAGCAGCTTTCAGGGATTTCAGACGGTGGACAAATCACCCGCTGATGTGAAGGTTGGAGAAGACACCCGCTCCACTGTCCAGGCAAGGCTAGGGTCGCCGACGGCGGTTTCCACCTTTGACAAGGACACCTGGTACTATATTTCGCAGGTCTCGAGCCGCACGGCGTTTTATCATCCTCGGGTGAACAAGCGCGACGTTGTGGCTATCGCCTTTCGCAAGTCGGATGATCAGGTCGTCGCCGTCAACACCTTCACTCTCAAAGACGGTCGCATCATCGCTTTTAACGATCGTGAGACGCCTACCCGGGGACGTGAAATGACCGTGCTGGAGCAATTGCTTGGCAGCATCAGCGCCGCGGGCGCCCTGCCCCAACAGGAAGTCAATCCGAACTCGCACGGACGCCAAGGGCCGTAGGAAACTGGCGGGTTCCGCGCCCAAACAGCAAACAGCATCACGCAGAAACGCCGCCCAGGGATTACCCTGGGCGGCGTCTTCATTTCGGAACGGCTAAATCCGGTCTAGGCGGCGATGTGTGACAGAACCGCAAGGAGCAGCAGAGCCACGATGTTGGTGATCTTAATCATCGGGTTGACCGCGGGACCAGCCGTATCCTTGTAGGGATCGCCGACCGTGTCGCCGGTCACCGCGGCCTTGTGAGCTTCGGACCCCTTGCCGCCGTAATGGCCTTCCTCGATCAGCTTTTTGGCGTTGTCCCAGGCGCCACCGCCTGACGTCATGGAAATAGCGACGAACAAGCCAGTTACGATGACCCCCATCAGCATGGCGCCAAGAGCGGAAAACGCGTCGGACTTGCCGGCGATGGCCTGGATCGTAAAGAACAGCAGGATCGGTGAGGCGACGGGAAGCAAGGACGGAACGATCATTTCCCGGATCGCGGCCTTGGTCAGGATATCCACCGCGCGGCCGTATTCCGGCTTTACCTCGTAGGTCATGATGCCCGGATTTTCCCGGAACTGACGGCGAACCTCTTCCACAACGGCTTCGGCCGCCCGGCCCACGGCGGTCATCGACATACCGCCGAACAGGAAGGGCAACAGGCCACCAAACAGCAGTCCGACGACCACATAGGGGTTTGACAGATCGAAGGCGACGGCGCCCATTCCAGTGAAGAACGGGAATTTGTCGGCATTCGCGGAAAAGAATTTCAGGTCCTGCGTATAGGCCGCGAACAGAACCAGAGCCCCGAGGCCGGCCGAACCGATAGCGTAACCTTTGGTTACCGCCTTGGTGGTGTTGCCCACCGCGTCCAGTGCGTCAGTGGACACCCGAACCTCACTGGGCAATCCCGCCATCTCGGCGATGCCGCCAGCATTGTCGGTCACTGGACCGAAGGCGTCCAGGGCGACGATGAAACCCGCCAGGGACAGCATGGTGGTAGTCGCGATGGCGATCCCGAACAGGCCACCGAACTGGTAGGTAGCGATTATGCCGACGATTATTACCATCGCGGGAGCCGCCGTGGACTCCAGAGACATGGCGAGGCCCTGAATGACGTTCGTGCCGTGGCCGGATACCGACGCCTTGGCGATGGACTTTACGGGCCGGAAGTTGGTGCCGGTGTAAAACTCGGTGATCACGACAATCAAGGCCGTCACGGCCAGCCCGACGAGGCCGCAAAAGAACAGTTGATTAACGCTTATCGTTCTGTCGCCGACGTGGACACCCACCGCCGGCACGAGCGAATTGATGACCCACCATACGGCCGGGATCGAAAGACCGCCGGTCACGATCAGGCCCTGGTAGAGTGCGCCCATGATGTTACCACTCTTTCCCAAGCGAACGGCGAAGGCGCCGGCGATCGAGGTCAGAATGCAGATCCCGCAAATGGCGAGAGGCAGCAGCATCATGTTGCCGACTTCAGGCAGGCCCCTGAAAAAGATCGCCGCCAGGACCATGGTCGCCACGGTGGTCACCGCATAGGTTTCGAACAGGTCGGCAGCCATGCCTGCGCAGTCACCCACGTTGTCGCCGACGTTGTCGGCGATTGTCGCCGCGTTACGTGGATCGTCTTCGGGAATGCCTGCCTCGACCTTACCCACCATGTCACCGCCGACATCGGCGCCCTTGGTGAAGATGCCGCCGCCGAGGCGGGCGAAAATCGATATCAGCGAGGCGCCGAAGCCAAGCGCGACGAGCGAATCAACCACTTCCCGGCTAGTATTTTCCAGACCGAGGACACCAGTGAGGATGGCATAGTAGCCAGCCACACCCAGCAGGGCGAAACCCGCGACCAGCATTCCAGTCACCGCACCCGAACGGAAGGCCAGAGACAGGCCCTTGGCCAGGCTTTCCGACGCCGCCTGAGCCGTCCGGACATTTGCCCGGACCGAAATCAACATTCCGGCAAAGCCCGCCAGACCGGAGAGAACCGCGCCGATCAGAAAGCCCACCGCTTCGGTCCAGCCGATCAGGAAGTAGATCACCACAAGGATGACAGCGCCGACGATGGCAATCGTTGTGTATTGGCGGCGCAGATAGGCCTGCGCGCCCTCCTGAATGGCGGCGGCGATCTCCTGCATCTTGGCGTTGCCAGGCGAGGCCCGCAGGAGAACCGCTGTCTGCACGACACCGTAAAGGACGGCCAATAGCCCGGCGGCTATGACCAGCGTCAGCACCAAACCCATCTACACGACTCCCCTTGTCCCAATTCTTTGTAGCCGATCCGAAACCGCCACATTGGCGCTCGCGGGGACCACGAATTCCCCTTGGCGGGGAAAGGCGAGCACGGTTCAGGCGCCAGCTCTCAAGCGCTAACTGCCAAAATGAGCCCCCCAAAGCAAGCGGCGACTGTTTATCGTCCGAAGTGGGCTCACGGACCGTCGTGTGAGTTCAGTGCGACCACCCGGATTTCGCCGTCCGCGTCGCCTGTCCGCCGACCCTCAAACGAACGTCGCTCGCGTTGTCAAAAGCGCCGACAGTGGCCGCCGGAACGCCAAGCGCTGCTAATCCGCGTTGGAACTCCATCTCATCCCTAGGGTCCACAGCGCAGACGATCGCATAGTCGTCCCCTCCGGTCGCCAGCGCCAATCGGGCCTCGACCTGATCACCCCGAGTGGCGCACCAAGCCAATCCACCGGGAGAAATCGGCATCAGTGCCAGATCAAGTTCAAGGCCCAAGCCGCTGGCGCGGGCCAGATGGCCGGCGTCCGCCACCAAACCATCGGAGACGTCCGCCGCGGCGCGGGCCCACCGCCGAAGCAGCGAGCGAAGTTCGAACAATGGGCGTGGTGTCCGGTAGTGGGTGGCGAGACATCCCGATGGATCGTCGATTTCTCCGCGCGCCGCCCCCAGGCCGAGCCAGCCATCGCCAATCACCCCACAGACCATCAGCAGATCACCTGGCCGCGCGCCGGATCTGAGCAGGGTTTGACCCTTTGGGCACCAGCCCATGACCGTCGCGCTGACAGTCATGGGTCCAGGCGTGCCGACCGTATCCCCACCAAGCAAGGCGACACCGAATGCCTCGCCATCTTCCTTAAGGCCGCGAATGAAAGCGTCGCGATAATCCCAGGATCGGTCATTTGGCCAAGCGGTCAGCAGAAAATAGCCGAAAGGTTCCGCCGCTTTGGCGGCGAGGTCGGACAGACTCGTTCTAAGCAGCCGCCTCGCGACAACGTCGGGCGCCTCTCCCGCCAGGAAGTGCACGCCTTCCACCATGCCATCGACCGAGACGACGAGTTCGTGACCCTCTCGGCCCGGAATCACAGCCGCGTCGTCGACTAGTCCAAGCGCGCGCGGATCCCCACGGCTCAGCGGTTTGAGCCGGTCTATCCAGGCAAACTCATTAGGTGGTTCTGTCATCGCGGGAGATCGAATCCAGGAGGCCGTTCACGAAACCGGCCTCGGTCCCGTCGAAAAATGATTTGGTGATCTCAAGGTATTCATTGATCACCACCTCGCGTGGAATTTCCGGCCGATATCGCAGCTCGAACGCCGCGCAACGCAGTATGGCCCGAACCGTTGCGTCGAGACGTCCAAGCTTCCAGCCCGGCGCCAACCGTTGGGATATCGCGACGTCGATATCCTTCTGGCCCTTGACCACGCCGCGCGCGAGATCGCCGAAGAACGGCTCGTCGGCCTGGGCCAGCGCCTCTCCTTCAAGATCAGCGCCGAATCGATGATCGCGAAACTCGCGGACCACGGTTTCAACGCCGACCCCTGTGGCGTCCATCTGATAGAGCGCCTGAACCGCAGCGAGCCTGGCCACCGAGCGGCCCTGATGGGACGGGGTCAAGAGGCTCGACCCGAGCCGGCGTCCGAAGCGGCCGCGTCGTCGGCGGGGTCTTCGTTCAGGCCCTCATCGCTGAGAAACCTCGCAAAATCATGGGTCTGGCGAAAGTCGCGATAAACCGAAGCGTAGCGGACATAGGCTACGTCATCGAGGGCCTTCATCGCTTTCATCACCATCTCGCCAACCACATTCGAGCCGATCTCCGTTTCGCCAAGGCTCTCAAGTTGGCGAACGATGGCGTTGACCATCCGTTCCAGCCGCTCGGGGTCCACCGGACGTTTTCGGGCCGCTATCGAAATCGAACGAATCAGTTTTTCCCGCTCGAAGGGCGCGCGGCGGCCAGATCGCTTAAGTATGGTGAGCTCGCGCAGTTGAACGCGCTCAAAAGTGGTGAAGCGACCTCCGCATTCAGGACATAGCCGCCGACGTCGGATGGCCGCGCCGTCCTCTGATGGGCGGCTGTCCTTGACCTGACTTTCAAGCTCTCCACAGAAGGGGCAGCGCAATGGTCTAAGCCCTCCCTGGCCGCGGAAATGGGGTCAAGAATAGATCGGAAAACGCACGGTCAGATCCAGCACCTGACGGCGAACGCGGGCTTCTACTTCGCCGTTGCCGTCCTCGCCATTGACCGAAAGACCATCCACAACCTCGGCGATCAGCTGGCCGACACGTCGGAACTCGGCCGGACCGAAGCCTCGAGTCGTGCCCGCTGGCGTGCCCAGTCGAACACCGGACGTTATCGCCGGGGGCGCCGGGTCATAGGGAACCCCATTCTTATTGCAGGTGATGAAGGCCCGCTCAAGACTGGCTTCGGCCGCCTTGCCGGTCACTCCCTTTGGACGTAGATCGACCAGCATCAGATGGCTGTCAGTGCCGCCCGACACGATCGCCAGGCCGCCGGCGGCCAGGGTATCGGCGAGAACCCTGGCGTTTTCGATCACCCGTCGACCGTAGATCTTGAAGTCTGGCGCGAGAGCCTCGCCGAACGCCACGGCCTTTGCGGCGATGACATGCATCAGCGGACCGCCCTGCAGACCGGGGAATACCGCCGAATCCAGTTTCTTGCCAAGTTTCAGGTCGTTTGAAAGAATGAGTCCACCGCGTGGCCCGCGCAGGGTCTTGTGGGTGGTCGTGGTTACGACGTGGGCGAAGGGCATCGGGTTGGGAAACACCCCGGCCGCCACCAAGCCGGCGAAGTGCGCCATATCGACCATCAGCCGCGCTCCGACACTGTCAGCGACCGCCCGGAACCGCGCGAAATCGATGGTGCGGCTATAGGCCGACCCGCCGGCGATAATCACTTTCGGCCGACAGGCCTCGGCCAGTTCCGACAGCGAGTCGTAGTCGATTAGATTGTCCTGGACCCGAACGGTGTAGGGAACCGGATTGAACCACTTGCCTGATTGGTTGACCGATTTGCCGTGAGTCAGATGCCCCCCGGCGGAAAGATCCATGCCCATGAAGGTATCGCCGGGTTTCATCAGAGCCATGAACACCGCCTGATTGGCCTGCGATCCCGAATGCGGCTGCACATTGGCCCATGCGGCGTTGAACAGTGCCTTGGCCCGGTCGATCGCCAGGACCTCTACCTCATCGACGTATTCGCAACCGCCGTAATAGCGTTTGCCGGGGTACCCCTCGGCGTATTTGTTGGTAAGGACTGATCCCTGCGCCTCGAGCACCGCGCGCGACACAATGTTCTCCGACGCGATCAGCTCGATCTGGTCCTGCTGACGACGCAGTTCCCTGCCAATCGCCTTGGCGATGTCGGGGTCCGCTGCGGTCAGACGATCGGAAAAGAAAACTTCCGAGGCGTCGGTCAACGCTTCTGCTGGCAAGCTCAACGCTGGAATCCTCGACTGATGATGCGCATAACAACCTACATAGACCCCATCGCGCTTCGATCAACCTCGCCGCTGGTGCTAACGAAGATTGGTCCGCCGAATTCAGGCCGCGTAACCGCCCAAGCGCTGGATATTACAACGCGCCCATAGCGCTTCCAACGCGTTGACCAAGTCGCCCATCATGGCGTCGGTGTGGAACGGTGTCGGCGTGAACCGCAGTCGTTCGGTTCCACGGGGTACGGTCGGATAGTTGATCGGCTGCACATAGACGCCATGGTCGCTCAGCAACATGTCGGAGATCATCTTGCAATGCACCGGGTCACCCACAAGGACCGGGACGATGTGACTGACTGACGGCATGACCGGCAGGCCCGCCGCCAGCATACGCCGCTTCAGCGTGGCCGCACGTTCCTGATGTCGGACACGCACTTCATTGTGTTCTTTCAACCAGCGGATGCTGGCCACGGCGCCGGCGGTCAGGGCCGGCGGCAAGGAGGTCGTGAAGATGAATCCGTTGGCATAAGAGCGGATCGCGTCAACAAGATCGGCATCGGCGGTGATGTAGCCGCCCATAACCCCGAAGGCCTTCCCGAGCGTGCCCTCAATGATGTCGATCCGGTCGGCCACGCCGTCACGCTCGGACACGCCTCCACCGCGTTGTCCATACAAACCCACCGCGTGAACCTCATCGAGATAGGTCAATGCGCCGTAGCGCTTCGCCAGCGCCGCGGTGGCGCCGATATCGGAGATATCACCGTCCATCGAATAAACGCTCTCGAACGCCACCAGCTTGGGCGCGCCTGCCGGCGCTTCGGCCAGCAGGGATTCGAGATGGACGAGGTCGTTGTGGCGAAATATCTTGCGTGGCCCGCCACCATTGCGGATGCCGGCGATCATCGATGCGTGGTTGAGTTCGTCGGAAAAGATGATCAGGCCGGGCAGAATCTTTTGCAGTGTCGCCAGCGTCGCGTCGTTGGAAACATAGCCCGAGGTGAACAGCAGGGCAGCCTCCTTGCCGTGAAGGTCGGCAAGTTCGTTCTCCAATTCCACATGGTAGCAGGTGGTACCCGAGATATTGCGTGTTCCGCCGGAACCGGCCCCGGCTTCGTCGATAGCGCGGTGCATCGCCTCAAGGATCACCGGATTCTGGCCCTGGCCGAGATAGTCGTTAGAACACCAGACCACCACATCCCGCGGAGGCCCGTCGGTCGGTGTCCAGGTGGCGATCGGAAAATCGCCCCGGTGCCGTTTCAGGTCCGCGAAAACACGGTAACGGCCCTCTCCATGCACCTGCTGGACGGCGTCCCGGATAGCTGCCTTGTAGTCCATCACCTCAAACGCGCTCCAAATAACCGGCGCGACGGCGCGAACGTCTAAAGGTCCGCCAGCCGCCCCCGCATCAATTGCAATACGGCCGAAAAGTCCTTTTGGCCATACCCTTGCGCCTCGAACAGAGCATAGAGCGCCTGGGCCTGCGCGCCCATGGGCGTTGCCGCTCCGGCCTTGGCGGCCGCTTCCTGCGCCAGTTTAAGGTCCTTGGACATGAGCGAAGTCAAAAAACCGCCCTCATAGCCCCGATTGGAGGGGGCTGACGGAACCGGACCCGGCCAGGGGCTGTAGCTGGTCAGGGACCAGCACTGACCCGAGGATTTCGAGGCGATATCAAAGAAACGCAAGGGATCGAGGCCGAGCTTCTCTGCCAGAGCGAAGGCCTCGCATACGCCAAGCATCGAAATGCCCAGAAGCATGTTGTTGCAGATTTTCGCAGCCTGGCCGGCGCCCGCATCGCCTGCGTGGATCACCACGCGCGCCATCGGCGTCAGAATCCCCTCCACCGAGGCGAAGTCCCCCGCCTCACAACCGACCATAAACGCCAGGGTTCCGGCCTCGGCCGCCATGATGCCGCCAGACACCGGCGCATCGGCAGCTCTGAAACCGGCCGCGGCGGCGGCCGTCGAAACTGCTCGGGCGCTATCGACGTCGATGGTCGAGCAATCGATTAGCAGAGCGCCGGCCTTCGCATTGGGAATCAGCGACTGTGTCCAGACCTGACGGACATGGCCACCGGCGGGCAACATGGTGATCACGGTGTCGGCCGCGGCCGCGGCTTCGGACGCCGTGGCCGCGGTGTGGCATCCGGCGGCTTGCGCCCGCGCCATAGCGGCGGCCGACAGATCGAAGGCAAGAACGTCATGACCGGCCTTGGCCAGATTTGCGGCCATTCCGGCGCCCATGTTGCCAAGCCCGATGAAGGCGATTGTCGTCATTGAGAACTCTTCCCGCAGTTTCACGTGAACCTAGCTATCTTGTGTCGAAGAGTCAGGCGATGAACGGTCGGGAAACAGCATGGACACCCAGACCTCCGCCGAACCCCCGATCAAGGCCCTGGTAGTTCCGGTAACACCCCTGCGCCAGAACTGCACCTTCGTTCCTGGGCACGAACGGCTATCAACTTTCGGAGCGGAACGCCGGTCCAATCCCTTTGAATCGGACGAAGCGCTGGGGTCGATCTGA
>JAYVYH010000101.1:0-7245 GCA_043784385.1 Caulobacteraceae bacterium
ACACCGACAACGTGGTGCTCGTCGATACACGGTTGAACCGGGTCGTGGAGACTATCTCCACCGCCGGTCCGGCTGTTTGGTCTCTCAATGGACTGGGCGGGGCCGGGTCCAACGCCCTGGCGCTCTCGCCCGACGGCCGCACTCTGCTGGTAACTAACGGTGGCGAGAATGCGCTGGCGGTCGTGCGGCTGGACGATGCGGCCGTCGGCGGCAAGGCGGCCCGAACCACGCGCAAGGATGACGACGGCGGTGAGGACGGGGGCGCCGATTCGGCCACGTCGGCGGTTGTCGGCCTGATCCCGACCGGCTGGTATCCCACCGCCGTGGCCGTGCGGCCGGACGGCGGCCAGATTTATGTGGTCAACGGCAAGAGCAACACCGGCCCTGTGCCGCTGGGCTGCCGCACCAACGTAGGGACCACGCCAGCCAGCCAGAACGCCTGCCAAAGCGCCAATCAGTACGTCTGGCAAAAGGAAAAGGCCGGCTTTCTGACCCTCGGGCCTCCGACGCCCAGGGCTCTGGTCTCGCTGACCGCTCAAGTGGCCGCCAACAATCATGTCTTCGCGGCGCCGTCGGCGGCCGACGCCGAAAAAATGGCCTTTCTGCGCGCCCACATCCGCCACGTGATCTATATCGTGAAGGAGAACCGCACTTACGATCAGATTTTCGGCGACCTTGAGGTCGGGAACGGCGACCCGCGTCTGGCCGTGTTCGGCCGCGCCATGACGCCCAATCTTCATGCGCTGGCCCGCCAGTTTGTCGATCTGGATGCGTTTTTTGATAGCGGCGAAAGCAGCAACACCGGCTGGAACTGGACCGTGGCCGGGCGCACCAACGATTGGACCGAACGGGAGGCCCCGGTGAACTATGCGGCGCGCGGTCTGGGCTATGACCAAGAGGGCGACAATCGCAACGTCAACGTCGGCTTCGCCTCGATGGCCGAGCGCGTGGCCGCCAATCCGCTGTCACCGAAGGATCCAAATGTCCTGGCTGGCGCGAGGGATGTGGCGGCGCCCGATGGCCCCTACGGCGTCGAGGGTAAGGGCTATCTCTGGGACCAGATTCTTGCGGCGGGCCTGAGCGTGCGCAATTGGGGTTTCTACGGCGATTTGTCGCTCTATTTCCCTCAGGCCGGCGCGGCGCGAACACCGCTCGAGCGCGAGCCCTGGAAGACGGGCTTGAGGGTCTTCACCCCGTCCAAAGCGTCCCTCATGGATATAACCGACTCCTATTTTCGCGGCTTCGACCAGTCGTTCCCAGACTATTGGCGCTTCAAGGAATGGGAGCGTGAATTCGACGCTTTCGCGGCCAAGGGCTCTGCGCCCAATCTGATGATGCTGCGGCTGGCCCATGACCATACCGGCGACTTCGGCAAGGGCATCGACGGGGTAAATACAGTCGAGACCGAGCTGGCGGACAACGACTACGCGGTCGGTATGGTGATCGAAAAGGTCGCCAAAAGCCCATTCGCTAAGGACACTCTGATCTTCGTGGTCGAGGATGACGCCCAGGACGGTCCCGACCACGTCGACGCACATCGCTCCATCGCCCTGATTGCGGGACCCTATGTAAAGCATGGCGCGGTGGTGTCCCATCGTTACGCCACGGTGAACCTGATCCACACGATCGAAACGGTATTGGGCGCCGGTCCCATGGGTCTGAACGACGCCCGGGCAGAACCGATGGCCGAAATCTTTGACACTTCGACAGCGGATTGGAGTTTTGAAGCCCGGGTTCCTGCCGTTCTCAGGACAACGGCCCTGCCTTTGCCTCCGATCGCGTCCGCCGAAGCGGGGTGCCTGGTAAAGACCCGGTCCGCCGGCTACTGGGCCGCGGCCATGGCGGGCCAGAACTTCGCCGGCGAGGACCGTCTCGACACCGCCGCCTTCAATCTGGCGCTCTGGCGGGGTTTGAAGGGCTCGACGCCCTATCCGATGGCCCGGGATGGCAAGGATCTCAGTCAAGGTCGCGACGCCCTGCTCGCCGCCGCTGGTGTGGCGGGCTGCGATTAAGGGGCGGTGTCTCTAGTCGGGCGGCGGAGCGATCTCTTCCAGGACCGCACCGATTTCGTCGTGGAGCACGAGGTCGGCGAACTGGTCCTGGTCGGTGGGTTCGCGGTTGACGATCACAAGCGCCGCACCACTGCGCTTGGCCATCAGCGGCAGACCCGCCGCCGGAAACACCACCAACGACGAGCCAAGGACCAGAAACAGATCGCAATCCAGGGCTGCGGCTTCGGCTAGAGCGACCGGGCCGGCCGGCATCGGCTGGCCGAAGGAGATCGTCGCGGTCTTGACGATCCCGCCACAATCCCGGCAGCTCGGCAGTACGCCGGCCTCGACAAAGGGGCCTTTGAAACCGGCGAGTTCGTGCCGCAAGCCGCATCTCAAGCAGGTGGCGTAGCCAGCGTTGCCGTGCAGTTCGGTAACCTGGTCATCGGCGATGCCTGAAGCCTGATGCAGATTGTCCACGTTCTGGGTGATCACACTGCCGACCGTTCCCTGGGCGACCAGCCTGGCGACAGCGAAATGTCCGGCGTTTGGCTTGGCGCCGGTCCAGCCGGCCGCGCCTGAAAAGGTCCGGGTCCAGGCCTCGCGGCGACGCTCTTCGCTGGCCATGAAGTCCTTGAAATAGATCGGTTTCATCCGGCTCCAGACGCCGCCCGGGCTCCGGAAGTCCGGAATGCCCGACTCAGTCGACATTCCAGCGCCCGTGAAGATCACCGCGCGCCGGGACTGGTCCAACAACGCCGCCAGCCGTTTACGCCCGGACATCGCGGCCTAACCGCGCACCAGGTCGCCCGGACCGGCCGTCTCCGCGGTCTTGGCGAGGCGCCCCGTGAGATACAAACCCAGGACAAGCGCCGTGAATGGGATCAGGGCCAGGGCGTCTGACCAGGGGCCAGAGAAGAACGGGTTATGCGCCGTCATCACGTCGGTAACGGACTGATTGAAGCTGGTCAGGGCGCCGGCCATGAAAGCGATGCCGATGCCCGCAATAGCTCCGCCGGCGATATAGCCTGAAGCGACCAGCACGCCGGGGCTTTTGTCGGTCTCGGCGATCAGTTGCTCGGGGCTGAGATCGGCGCCGCGGAAGCGGTGTTTCAGGTGCCGGTCGACCATCCATCGCACCAATCCGCCTATGAAGATCGGCATAGAGGATGAAATAGGCAGGTAGACACCCACGGCGAAGGCCAGGGAGGCGATGCCGCACATTTCCAGCACCACGGAAATCGCCCCGCCGAGGATGACCAGCGTCCAGGGCAGCTGCCGGTTCAGTATCCCCTTGATGATATAGCTCATCAGGGTCGCCTTGGGGGCCGCGAACTTGTTGACCGCCGTACCGTCGGGCCGGACGCGATGCGTGCCGTTGATACCGGGATCGACCAGATAGGCCGGGGCACCCGAAGCGTCGATAAGATAGCGCCCGGCTGGTCCGCCAGCGTCATCGGTCTTCTGCCAGACGCGATAGGCGCCGGGGTCCGACTTCGCCTGGGGGCCGCGAATGTGGTCCGTGGACAGGGTGGCGACGGTGGCTGGGCTCAGTTTCCAGCCCGCCCGGGTGGCGGCCTCGCCCGCCGCATGCGCGGCGCCTGGCTTCAGCGGCACGTAGACCGTGGCGGCGTCATTCAGAGCCAGCAATATCGGACCCAGCACTAGGGCCGAGGCGAGGGCTCCGGCCAGTATGGCGATCTGCTGCGATCGCGGCGTCGAGCCGATCAGAAACCCGGCCTTGAGGTCCTGGGATGTCGTCCCGCCGTTCGACGCCGCGACGCAGACGATCCCGCCGACCGACAGGGCGGTGACGTAGTAGCCAGGCCCCGTCCAACCCAGGGCCAGGAAGATCAGGCAGGTCAGAAGCAGGGTCGCCACCGTCATCCCCGAAATCGGGTTGGAGGACGAGCCGATCTCGCCGGTCAAGCGGGAGGACACGGTGACAAACAGGAAGCCGAAGACCACGATCAGTAGGGCGCCCAGAATGTTCATGTGCAGGCTGCGCGCCGTCAGGATCCCGGACATCAGCAGGATCAGGCCGATCCCGACCATTCTCGGCGATAGGTCGAGATCGGTGCGCAATGTCGCCTCGCGCTCGGCGGCTTCGGCCCGACGACTTCGCCAGTCGCTTAGCCCTCCAGCCACGCCGCGCGCGATCATGGGCAGGGCCCGGAACACGCTGATGATCCCGCCCACCGCCACGGCCCCCGCGCCAATGTAGAGCACGTAGGCGCCTCGAATCTGATCGGGACCCATGGTGTCGACGGACGCCGTCGCCGGGGGGATGACCATGGTCGCCGCCGCGCCAAAGAAGTGGATCATCGGTATCAGGACTAGGTAGGCCAGCACTCCGCCAGCGGCCATGGTCGAGGCGATCTTCGGCCCTATTATATATCCGACGCCCAGCAACTCCGGGGAAATCTCCGCCGACAACGAACCAGCGGCTAACGGCGCCCCGAAGATTTTCTCGGGCGTGTCCTTCCAGAGCTTGAAGGCTTCCATGCCCAGCTTGTAGATTACGCCCGCGCCGAAACCGCCGAATATGGCCGTGGCGCCGGATTTGGCTGCGTCCTCATCAGCCGCCTTATCGAGGTCGGGTCTGCCCATCGCCCTTTCGGCGGGCGTGGCCCCGGCCTTCAGCACCTCGGCACAGGCCGTGCCTTCTGGGTATTTCAGAATGCCGTGCTGCTGGACGATCAAGGCCCGACGCAAGGGGATCATCATCAGGATGCCGAGCAGGCCGCCCAATATGCCCACCAGCATTACCCGGGTGATCTCAAGGTCGAAGCCTAGGATCATGATCGCCGGCATGGTCACGCCGATGCCGAAGGCGATCGACTCGCCCGCCGACCCGGCGGTCTGGACGATGTTGTGCTCGAGAACGGTCGCCGAACGAACGCCAAGCCGGCCCAGCAGTCGAAACAGCGTCAGCGATATCACCGCCACCGGGATCGACGCGCTGACCGTGAGGCCGACCTTAAGGACCAGATAAAGCGACGAGGCGCCAAAAACCACGCCCAGCAACACACCTACGATGAGCGGCGTGGGGGTGAGTTCGCGTAGATTCGCCGAGGCGGGAATCAACGGGCGATACGGAAGAGTCAATTTACCTCACAGCGATTTAGCGCCGCATCTGAGCACACGCCTTGGCCAGGAGCCAGAGCGCGTCGCCCGTCCGTCGGCCTAAAGCGCTCTCACGGGATCGACGCGGTAGCGCGCGGGGAAAAGCGCCTTCAGCGCGGCAACTTTCGGCATGTCGTAGGTGGCTATATAGGGTTGATCAGGATGCAAACGCAGAAAGTCCTGGTGATGGCGCTCCGCGACATAGAAACCCTTGAACGGGTCGACGCGCGTGACGATCGGCTGCTTGAAGATTTTCGCCGTGTTTAGTTGAGCGATATATCGCTGAGCGACAGCTCTTTGACTGTCGTTCATGTAGAAAATGTTGCCGCGATATTGCGTGCCCTCATCAGGGAACTGGTGGTTGAGCTGAGTTGGGTCTGTCGCAACCGAGAAATAGATCCGCAAAATTTCGCCGTAAGATATCTGACGTGGATCGAAAACGATCTTCACCGATTCAGCGTGTCCGGTCGTTCCCGTGCTGACAAGTTCATAGTCCGCCGTGGCCTTCAGACCCCCGGCATAGCCAGAGAGAACATGGGTGACACCCTTGACGTGTTGAAAAACCCCCTGGACACCCCAGAAGCATCCACCGGACAGCACCGCGGTCTGGCTCGCGGCGGTCGGTGACGCCTGATCGAATGCCGGCGCCGGGGCGCTCACAGGCATGGCGGGGCCGCCGCCCGCGCCCGAAGCGCCCCCGGCGCAGGCCGCTGTGATCACGACCGCCAGCAGGGTCGCGACGCCGAAGGCTAGGCGATCGGGTCGACGACATTTAGGAGGGAATAATTTTTCTGACATTAATGATGGTCTCCGTAAAAACGGGCGGCGGCCGTCGCCGCCAAGCTTTACAATCCTAAGTTCGCGCGCCGCGCGCGACCGTTTACAGCCAGCCCACGAACCGACGCTACCTATACCCCCTGTGCCTGCTGGTGGATCAACTTGCCGGCGCCAGCGGTCGCGATAGACCGTGGTCTTGTCGTCTCGCGAAGCCTAGCTTGTCTCCGGGTGTTTGATCGGGAGGCTCCATGACATTGCTGCTGAATCTTTTGTGGTTCTTTCTGGGTGGCTTCGCCACTGGTTTTGCCTGGTTGATCGGCGGCGCGGTGCTGGCGGTCACGATCGTCGGGCTCCCCTGGGCCGCTGCCGCTTTCAGGATCGGGATTTTCTCGTTCGCGCCCTTCGGTTCGACAATTATCGACCGACGAACGGTTACCGGCCACGAAGATCTGGGTACGGGATCGCTGGGCCTCGTACTGAACGTGGTCTGGTTCCTTTTCGCCGGTTGGTACATCGCCCTGGCCCACATACTGGTGGGCGCTGTCCAGTGCGTCACAATTGTAGGAATTCCTTTCGGCCTGCAGCACTTCAAACTGGCGATCATCGCGCTTGCTCCGGTTGGCAAGAGCGTCGTTCCCGCGTGATGGTGGTCGTTATTCTTGAGGAAATAATCGATGACCATATTGGTGACGGGCGGAACAAAGGGCATTGGGCTCGCCATCGCCAAGCGCTTGGCCGCGCCAGGCGAGATGCTTGTTCTCGGGTACCATGGCGATGACCGCGCGGCAGAGGAAGCGGTCGCGGCGATTAAGGCCCTCGGGGCGCGAGCTCAAAGCGTTCGCGCGGATCTTGGCGCCATCGGTGGCGCGGAAGCGGTCATGGCCGTGGTGGCAAGGCTCGGCGAGCCCCTGACCTGCTTGGTCCACAGCGCCGCGATGATCTATCCCACTACTCTTCTAGAGGCCGATCTGCCGCGCTTCACCCAGGCGGTTCAGACCAACGGCCTATCGTTGCTTTACCTCGTCCAGAAGGCGCTGCCCCATTTAGCCACGGGCGGCAGTATCGTGTTCATCTCCAGCGCTGGCGCCCGAACGGCCTCGCCACGTTATGGCGCCTTGGGCGCGGGAAAGGCCCTAGCGGAAAGCCTGATCAGATACCTGGCGCTGGAATTGGCGCCGCGAGGTGTGACGATCAACGCGGTCGCGCCTGGGCTGGTCCGCACCAGTTCGGTTGCCTCGATGGTTGGCGGCGAAATGGCGGCGGAACAGGTTTTTGAACGGGCGGCGCGCTCAAATCCCTCCGGCCGCATCAGCCGGGACGAAGACTACGTGGAATTGGTCGCCTTCCTAGC
>JAYVYH010000102.1:0-10835 GCA_043784385.1 Caulobacteraceae bacterium
TTTCCGACACTCAGGTGTTCACTGAGGACGCCAAGGGCCAGGTCGCCAGCTTCCGCTTTGATCACGAGGAGAACGGCCAGCCGACCAGCGCCGTCGGACGCATCGTCGGGCGCGAGGTGGTGAGCACGGTGATGAGTCTCGGTCGCGCCAGCGAACAGCGTAAGTCCATCCCCGATGATCTTGAATTGGTCGGTCAGCAGCGCAGCCAGGAGATGCTCGCCGGCCGTGCGTGGAAGACCGGCGACCAGCTGACGTTTGGCGGTCTGGCCATGCTCGGCAAGGAAGTCCAGATCGTGCGCAGCACTGCGGAATTCAAGGCTGCCCGGGCCAATGGCGACTTGAGCTTCAGCGTGATCATGGATCTGGTCCCGGTGCCGACAGCGGTGGTCATCAATACCAAGGGCGACCTGGTCTGCATGGGCATGTCGCTGGGTTTCATCACCATCGCTGTCGAACCCAGTAAGGGTCCGGTGCCCCTGGTCGGTGCGGAGTTGGCTCCCAACAGTCTGGTCACGGCTAAGGGTCCGGCGCCGATCCATGGTCCGCAAAATCGTTTTCACCTGCCGCCCGGCGCGGCGGTGGCCCAGGACGAGTTTCAGCACACCGTCGATCAGGTGGTGACCGCGCCCTCGGCAAGGCCGTTCACCGTCAGATTGACCAAGACCGCTCCATTGGCGCCCGAGGCCAGGGGCGTCACGCCCATATCCGTATAAGCGACGCCGGACACCGCCTGGACACCGTTGGGGTGGGCGGCCGTCAGAAACGGATAGAGGCCGGCGCCGGTAGCCCAGGCGGCGGTGTCGAACCCACTCGGCAACGCGCCCTGCAACTGGGCGCTGGTCAAGGCCGCGACATTGCCCTGTTGATTGTTTTGATCCACGCCAATGCCGTCGCCTTGCCCCGTTGTAAGGGTGTCATAGGCCGATGACGCGACCGTGCCGGTCGTAGCCTGATTTCCGATCAAGCCGCCGGCGGAAGCCGTGGCGCCGCTTACCGCGCCCGTGGCATAGGCCTGAGCCACGGCGCCAGTGTTCATTCCCACCAACCCGCCCGCGAACTGGCCGCCGGTAGAAGCGCCAGTGGCGTAGACCTGGGTGATCGTGCCGGCGCCCGCATTTAATCCCACCAATCCGCCGGTGTAGGCGTTCTGCAGACCGGTCACCGGGCCACTGGCGTAGGATTGGCTGATCGCGCCTGAGTTCGAGCCCACCAGCCCGCCGGCGCCGCCATTGTTCCGGGCGTTGCTCACCGCGGCCGAGGCGTAGGCCTGGACAATGGAACCACTGTTGAACCCGACCAGTGATCCGGTGAATTCGCCACCGCTCACCGCGCCACTGACGAGACCGATGTCTCGGACCGTCCCAACGTTGGCGCCGATCAGGCCGATGGCGTCGGCGGTGTTGACGCCGGTGTCGCCAATGGTGAGGCCGGCGACCGTATGTCCAAGGCCTTCTAGCACGCCGGTGAAGCTGTTTGCTCCCGCGCCCGCCAGGGCGCCGGTGAACTGGGGCGCGGCGGCGGTTCCGGTTCCGGTGAGGTTGGTGGCGAGGGCGTAGAACCCCGTGTCCCCACCGGCGGCAGTGTTGGTATCGATGCCGGCGAGGTCCTCGATACCGGCATCGGGACCCGTCGAGCCGCCCAAGGCCAAGCCGTAGAGCAGGGTGTAGGGCTGGGCGTTGATCGTCAGGCTGCCGCCTTGGCTGGTTGTCGCGGCCGTGCCGTCGGCATTGGTGAAGGTCACCGAGCCGGCGTCCCCGAAGCCGAGATTGGTCGGGGCGCTGGCCTTGTAGTTCAGCGACACCGCGCCATCGCCCCCAACGGTGACGGGAGCGTTGATCGCCAGGGACCCCGCCGAGGTCAGGGTCAGATTGTTGTTGGCCCCTGCCGACACCGCCCCGGAGACTGTTAGGCCAGTGGTCTTCGCGTCGATGATAGTCAGTTGGCCCACGCCGTTCTGGGTGAAACCGGCCAGGGTGTCGAACTGATTGGCGCCGGTCAGGATGACCGACTGGGTCGCCGATCCGGAGAGGCTGGCGGCATGGATGACGCTGGTCGACGTCTGAGCTATCACCTGACCCGAAGCCAGGACAACCGAGCCCGAGGCGGCCGCGTCGACCGCGCCCAGCAATTGAATGCTGCCGCCGATGTTGATCTGGGCCTGACTGGCCGAGGCCGTGGCGGTTCCCACGGCCTCGATGTCGAACAGGCTTTCACCGCCCGAGCCGAACGCGCTTTTCAAGACGGAAAGATCGTTCTGGACGAGGGCCAGGGCGGTGAGGCTGGTATTGTTTCCGCCCAGAATGCCGCTGGCGCTGACCGCACCGTTCAGAAACACCCCGCCATCGGCGAGGAACCACACGCCGCCACCGACTCCCGCCCCGAAATGGCCATTCACGACCCCGTCGACAGTGATCGCGCCGCCCGTGACCCGGTTGATCACGATGTCGGAGACCGTACCCGTAAATTTGAAATTCACGGTATTGGTCGGCCCGACCGTGAAACTGGTCCAATCAATCAGGGTCCGGGGCACGGCGCCCAGGGTGATGGTCGCGGTCGTCCCGTCAGAGGTATAGTTATCCGTTCCGGTCGCGACGACGCCGCCGTTGAGTGTCTGAGCTACGATTGAACCGGGCTGACCGGCCTCGGTGACCACCGAAAGGTCGCTGGCCCCCTGAATTGGAAGAACGGCCGTCGGCGCGTTGAGAACGAATCTGCCGTTCGGCGCCGTAACGGGCCCGACCACGTTCAGAAAAAGCTTGTTCGTGAGAATGATGTTACCCGTACCCGAATTGGCAAAGACGCCCAGGGTATTGGTGATTGCGTTGGTGGCGCTCGTCAGGGTGGCGCCGCCCTTGGACGATCCGCTCAGGCTCACGGCTTGAATAAAGCCGGAGGACTGAGCGATCACACCGTCCGCGTTAAGAGCGACAGTCCCGACTGGCGCGCGCACCGGCGCCGCCAAGGTCAAGGCGCCCTTGGTCGTCAAGGTAAGATCGCCCGCGCCGTCGAAATTGATCGCCGCGCCCGTTACTGTCAGGGCGCTGGCGTCGTTGATCGCGACATTGCCACCGGCCGTGTTGACGAAGCCGGCCAGGCTGTCGAACACATTGGCGTCCGGCAGGGACGCGCCGCCGACGGAGGAACCGGTCAGACTTGCCGCGGTAATCGCCCCGGCGGTCTGGCTGACCGAACCTGTCGATGTCAGATTGACCGCACCGGCCGCGCCGGTGTTGATGTCGCCGCTGAGGACGATATTGCCGTTGAGGTCGATTTCAGCCCCCGACGCGACCACGACTCCAGACATATCGATCAGGCTGGAAGCAGCGGAAAGTTCGGTTTTCAGGGTGGCGATATTGTCTGACAACAGATTGAGGTCGGCGACAGCGGTGTTGCGGGTGGCCAAAACGCCCGAGGCGGTGACGGTTCCATGGATGAACACGCCGCCATCGGCCAGAAACCAGATATTGCCGCCGGTTTTACCGTTGAACACGCCATTGACGGCGCCTCCGGTCTCAACGGTGATCGCGCCGCCCGTGACCCGATTGAGCACCACGTCCGCGGCGGAACCCGCGAAATTGAAATTGACCGTATTGCCGGATGTAACATCGAAGCTGGTCCAGTCGATCAGGGTCCTCGGGGCCGTCAGGGCCACGTTCGCGGTAAGGCCCGTGGCGCTCCTGGTCATGTAAGCGGCCGTGCCCGCTGTCGCCACGCCGGCGTTCAGAACCTGGGTGTTGAGCGATCCCGCGCCAACGTTCGAGAGATCCGTGGTCAGTTGAGTGGGAAGACCGGCGGCCGAAACGGCGCCGGATGTCAGCATCGCCAGCGCCGAACCGCCCAACAAAAGAACGCGGAGTCCCGAGAGGGACAGGGCGGTGGGTCTGGCTGCGCTATCGATCGTCATGGGTTTATCCCTCATCGTGCAGATGGCACGATCAATGCGTGACAATGACCTGGAGAAGCCAGCGCCCAGGCGGTTTCGACATCTCGCCCGCGAAAGTCTTGTCGAGGGGCCGGGCATAGCCAAAATCCACCCGGATACTATCGCCCTTCGAGTCGTAGGGCAGGCGGAATTGCAGGCCGCCGCCTACCGATCGCAGGGTGACGTCCTGGGAGCCAGGATCCAGATTGGTCACCTTGGCCACGTCATAGAAGGCGTAGGGCGTGATCTTAAGCCGTTTGGCGAAGGTTACGGGACCCACCTCGATCTTGAACTCTCCCGCCGCGACCCGGTCTCCGGAGGCGGCACTCGGATCATAGCCGCGCCCGATGGTCAGATTGCCGATCGCCTCTTCCTCATAGGCCAGCAAGGGCCCGTCGGCCCATTGACCCATGAAATGACCGCTGACGGTGAAAGGAAGGAATTTCCCGTCCAGGGGTTCGACCCGCAGCAGGGCGTGGGCCTCGCCACGGACAACCCAGGCGTCCGCCCGGCCCTGAGTGCGGGACAGCGAATGGGCCCCGGCCTGGCTGGCGCCGAGCACGTCCAGACCCTTTCGCCCCTCCACCGACATGTCGGCCTCGGCGGTGAACAGATCATTGCCAGCCTGCCGGTCGATAGCGGCCGCGCTGGCGTCGGTCCGGACCCAGGCGACTCGCAGAGTATCATCCGCCAGCGGCTGGCCGCCTGGAAAGACCGTGGACTGGTTGATGAAATCCATCCCCGACGAGACGACCACGGTCTGCCGCTGCAAACGAATGAGCGGATAGTCCAGCTCAAAGGTTCCGGAGAAGGAGGAGCCGTCGAGCTTCAGTTGCTTGAGCGTATCGCCGGGATTGGAATGGCCGTAGGCGAAAGAGGCCTCGGCGAACAGGCCGCTATCGCCGATCCGGGCAGACTCCGTGAGCTGCGCCACCTGCTGGCGGTTGTTGCCAAGGGTCGTGTAGGCGATCAGTGAGGTGCGTTCGCCCAGGGGCGTGAGGCTGTTGAAATCGACACGCGCGATCCCGCTCCAGGGTCCCAGGATCTTGGAATTGGTGTTCGAGATTTCGGCCACCTCGTCCAGGGTGGTCTTGCGCAAGATGACCACCAGATCCAGCCCCTCGGCCGGGGCGCCGGGCGCGGTGGAATGGACGATCTTCGCCTGGGCCCGAATGCCAGGAATATCGTTGACCAGAAGCAGCCACCGCTGGGCCTGATCCAGTTGAAAGGTGTCGCTATGCCGCAGGTGGTTGAGGAAGGCCTCGACCTTGGCCTGGGCGGGACCAATCCCCTCGCCCTCGTACCGCACCGAAACGATTTTCGCCGCGATGACGCGGAAGGTCACCGACCCGTCGGTGATGGTCTGGGGCGGAATGATAACCCGGGCCAGAACCCCCCTGCGGAACAGGCGTAGAGCCAGACGATCGCGGATATCGCAGAGTTCTCGAGGCGTGATGCGTTTGCCTAGAGCGTCCGCCCAGGCGGTCTGCTTGTCGTGTTCCGACAACACCTTGGCGTTGTCCTCGATTTTCCCCTGGTGAAAGTCGAACCCCAGGCTGGGGTCGTCGGAAAGTTGACAGACCTCCTTCGCCGGTCCTGAAAACACGTCATTGGGCCGTTGATGACGCGCGGCCTCTACTTGGCCGCTCGGGTTCACCTGTTCGCGAGACTGTCCGGTGGCGGCGCGTTGAACGGGGGATTCCGTGGGCGGCTGCGATCCCGTCGCGGCTTGCGCGAAGGCGACGCCAGCCGACAGGATAAGACCCACGACAGTGAGCCCGCCCCGACCGGCGCGCCAAGCGCGACTTTTAAACATAGATTCCCCTGGTTTGGCGTCCTCGTTACCCGCGCGTGTAGGGAGCCCTCCGACTCACGGGCGCGAGGCCGCCGTAGACACGCTTAGTTGAGCAGGCGCGCCTCTATGCGCCGGTTACGAGGATCATTGGGCATATTCGGCAGGGCAAGCCCCTCGGCGCCATAGCCCTTGGCTTCCAGACGGGTCGCGGGCACGCCATGCGAGGTCAGGAAGGCCTTCACGGTTTCGGCGCGAGCCTGAGAAAGAGACTTGTTCTTCTCGGGCGATCCCGACGCGTCGGTGTGTCCGCCGATCTCATAGCGCCTACGAGCCTGACTTGGATCCCGCAGCCCGGCGGCGAACTGCATCAGCTTGGCCTCGCCCTCCGGCGTAAGGTCGGTCGAGCCGGCCTTGAAGCCCACCCTGAGATCGCAAAGAGCCCCGCAGCGCAGGGTTTCCGTAGCTTGAGCGGGCCTGACCTCGCGGGCGGCGACAGCCGTCGGCGTCGGTGTGGGCGCCCTTACCGTCGCGCCCTGCGGCTTAACCGCCGAGCCGGAAAACAGGGTAAAGCCACGCGTCGAGGCACTTTCGTCGACAGTCGGGCAGGCGCCCGAGTCATCGCGTTCCTCGCCATTCTCGCAGGGTCCGCCCTTGGCTGGCTCATCAACCCGGGCCGTGGCGACACGCTGGACTTCAAGCGCATAGCCGTGTCCCCGGTTCGCCAGCGGACTGACGGCCAGAACTGGTCCGGCAAGCGCCAGAATGCTCAAAACAGATGCTGATACCAAAAGCTTCATTAGACCCTCTCCGACTGTTGTTTTGTTAGCACATCCGCGCCGTCCAGGCAAAGCGCAGGTCAGTAGTGATAGGCCGTGCGAGACCTATAGGATCATCTATTCCCGGTAGCGGCGGGTCGCGAGCGAATTACCGCGGCCCGCACCAGCGGCAGGCGGTCATTGCCGAAGAACATATTCGTCCCATCCACGAAAATGGTCGGGGAACCAAATCCGCCCCGGCTCATCACCTCGTGGGTATTGGCCTTCAGAACTAGCTTGATGTCTGGTTCAGCGATCCTCCCGAACACCCAGGCTGGGTCCACGCCGGCGACGCGGCAAACGCCCTCCAGCACCGAGTCCTTGGAAATATCCTCGTCCCGGCCCCAATAGGCCTCGAAGGCCGCGCGAGCGAACGGGACCAGCTTGCCTTCCGGCGCCAGCACAATACAGGCGCGCATCGCCTTGACGCTGTTCACCGGGAAGACCGTGGGCGGCATCTTGATAGCCAACCCCGCCTCGCGCGCCCAATCCTGAAGGTCCTTGAGCATATAGGCGGCCTTGGCAGGCACGGGGTGTTCGCGGTTCGCATAGACGCTGGGGTTTACCACGTTGAACACGCCCCCCACCAAGATCGGCCGCCAGTCGATGGCTTCGTCGAGCTCTTCCGCCAGGGGCAGGAGATTGTGGAACGCCAGATAGGTCCAAGGGCTGGAACAATCGAAAAACACCTCGATCACGTCGCCACTCCTCCTTCGTTCCGGGTCACCGGAGGGTCCCGAGAATCTTAGTTCTGGCGTAGGAATGCTGTGCTGCCTCGTCAAGCTCGTTCGGTTAGGCCATCCGGCGAAGGTGGGGCGTCATCACCGATCATATCATCCTGGGCCTCGGTCCGTTGGGCCGCACCCAGACCCAGAATCCGATCCGATCCGATCCGGCTGCTTGTGGGTCTCGCGCGCGAGCCGTCGCTGCACTTCGCGGTGGCCTGAGGCTTGCTGTTCCTGGGAGCGCAGGTTCACGCGGACGCCACCTACAGTGGTCGACGCCGCCCAGGTGACGCTGATCGACCAGACTTGGCGGCTCCAGAATGCATCGCCGCCGTCGGCGGCGATGCGCGAGTTTCTGGTCAGCAAATAGATCGAGGAAGAGGTGCTGTACCGCGAAGGCGTGGCGCGAGGTCTCGACCACGACGACGAGATCATCCGCCGCCGCGTCGTGCAAAAGGTGCAATTCCTCAGCCAGGACCTGGCCACGCCACCAGCGCCGGCCAAGGCGGATCTCCGGGCCCATTTCCAAAGCCACGCGGCCGCTTACCGCGAGGTCGAAAGGGCCACCTTCAGCCACAGGACGACCTCGAGCGGCGGTATGCGGTAGTGCGCGCCGACTGGGGCGCGGGGCGGTGACGGGCCGGCTGATCCTCGCGTTCGTGGCGATCCTGTGGGCGCAGGCCGCCCTCGGGCATGAGGTCAGGCCCGGCTATATGGAAATCACTCGGCCGTCGTCCGACCACTACCACCTGCTGTGGAAACAACCAGCCGTGGGTCCGATGGCCGCGCGCCTGACGCCCAGGCTTTCCATCGGCTGGCTGGACCACCCGCCGATGAGCCAGTCACTCGGGAACGGCTACAGGCTGGCCGCCTTTTGGCTCTGGGAGCGACTGACCCCGATCTTCCCCTGACCCGTCATCCTCAATCGTCCGCAGGAACGCCGACTATGAAACGACCCAGTCCTAAACAGATCGCCGTCCTGCTGGCGACCACCACTTTGGGGGTGGGCGGTCTCGGCCTCGTCGGGCTACATGGGCGCCACACGCCCGCCCCCGCCTGGGCCGCGGCCCAGGCGCTGATCGACCTCGGCCCTGATGCGGCCGGCCACGGGGACCAGATTCTCTTGAAGGCTACCCAGATCGATAGCACCGTCGGCGGCCATGGAGAACTCTCTTCCAAATCCACGCCGCGAGACGTCCAGCCCCCGACGCGTCCTTGGCCGTGGCGATGGGCGCGCCCGTCGGTTCAAAATAGTTTTCTGTTGGCAAGAACAGTGAGAATTGGAGACAGCCGGCGACGCGGAGGCTTTAGGACCTCCAGGCGCCCGCCGTCAGGGCGGCAAACAGGATCAGGCCCGCCGTCGCGTTGGACTTGAACAGCGCCAGGGCCAGAACCGGATCTTCGACGCGCAGCTTTCTGGCCTGCCAGGTAAGTTGCAGGCCAAGGCCGCCGGCGCCGATGGTGAACAGCGGCCCAAGGCCGGCTAGCCAGCCAGCCGACAGGGCCAGGGCCAGGCTGGCGGCATAGAAAGCCGTCACCGCCCTGGGCGCGGCGTCGCCCAGGCGCAAGGCCGAAGACTTGACCCCGATCAGGGAGTCATCTTCCATATCCTGAACCGCGTAGATGGTGTCGTAGCCGAGGGTCCAGAGGGCGCCGGCCGCGTAGAGTAGAACCGCGGGCCAGGGCAGCAGCTCGACCTGGGCCGAAAGGTGGGTTCCCGCTAGGCCAGCCCCCGCCACCAGCGCCAGTATCATGGCCAGGGACGGGCCGCCCAGGGCCGCAGCGAAGCCCATCAGCGCGCCCCAGTTGAAGGTCAGGCCGAGCCAGGCCTGCGGCCACCAGGTGATCCGCTTCATGAACGGATAGGCCGCCACCAAACCCAAGGAGGCCACGCCCAGGTAGAAACACAACAGGTTGAGGCTAAGCAGAATGCCCAGGCCGCCCACCGCGCAGACGGTCAGAAAGGTCCAGGCTCCTCGGACCGTGATCTGACCCGAGGCGAGGGGCCGGCCGGCGGTGCGGGCGACGCGGGCGTCGTAATCCCTGTCGATGATGTCGTTGAAGGCGCAGCCAGCGGCGCGCATCAGGCCCGACCCCACCGCGAACAGGGCCAAAAGCCGCGGGTCCGGGCCCTCGCCGCGCATCGCGCCGGCCAGGGCGATCCCCTGCCATCCCGGCAGCATCAGCAGCCAGATTCCCGTCGGCCGATCCAGGCGGCCCAGCTTCAGCCACGGCCGCCACGCCGGCGGCGCGTGGCGATCCACCCAGTTGGTCGGCGCGGCGTCGGGAAGCGGCAAGGTCACGCCTCCCTCAAACGCCGCTCCCGCGGCGATGGCAAGACCTGTGTCTTTTTTGCGTCATCCGGCAACCGATAGGCCCGGGCCCATCCCATTACCCGGCCAGAAAGCGTAACGGAGGCCACCTCGTGGATCAGCACCAGGTCACCGAGGCCACCACGGTCGTGCTTTATTTGATCGCCATCGGCTTCAAGATAATGGCGCCCCGTGCATCGGAGGGCCTCGTCAACGCCGCCCTGCGCGGGCTGGCCAACTTGGCGGAGGTCTGGCGTGCCTGGGGCCGGTTCGTCGGCGTCCATGTGGCCTTCTATGGCATTCGCAACCTGGCGATTCGGGTCTGGAACCCATTGTCGGCGCGCACGATGCAGGAAACTGCCGACGAGGGGTTCGTCCGGGTCCAGTCGTTCTCGTCCGACTGGCACGGCGCGATCTTCGCCGGGGCCACGGTGCGCCGGTCGTCGCGGGCCATGTTGGGCTATGACGTGGTCGCCAGCGCCCTGATCATGTGGATCGGACAGGCAGTGGTGGTCCTGGTCGGACTGTCGTTGCAGATGATGCTGCGCTGGCCGATCGTCGGGGCGTTCTCGTTGGGCATGATCACTCTCCACATCACCACCAATATCCTAATTTCGATCTTCTATGTGCGCGCCGCCAACCGCCTGTCGGTGGCGCTCGGCTCGCGCATCGGCGGGGCCTTGACCGATTCGATACGAGGCCTCGGCCGCGCCGATCTGATAAGACTTCTCGTTGCGCATCCGGCCCGGTGAACGCATCGCCCTGGCCCGGCCTTCCTGGCTGACGCGCCGATCCTGGTGCTGGATGGGGCAACCTCGATTCTGGACGTCGAGACCGAGCTTCACGTCCAGGCGGCGACCGAAGAACTGATGGCCGGACGGACCACGATCGTCATCGTCCACCGGTTGTCGACAATTCGGGCGCCGATCGGATTCCGCTGTTCGAGGGTGGCAAGGTGATCGAACAGGGCCGGCATAGCGAATTGGTCGCGCTGGGCTGCGCCTACGCCAAGCTGCATGCCGCGGTGCTTGGGGTCTAGGGTCGAGACCCCAGGCCAGCCTGTGGCTTTTTCGACACGCGCAGCCGCAGATTGAGCGGAGTGTGAATCCCGCTATTGCTCAATGTGTCGGTTTGGAAAAAGGTGACCCGGCGAAATCAGCACTCCGCCGGGCCAGTTACGCCGCGAGAACGGGGGGGATACCCGCGGACGGCTTACTATGTGTTGTCCGCGGGGGGTGGCGTCAATATGTCCTGCCACAATTTTTT
>JAYVYH010000103.1:0-3302 GCA_043784385.1 Caulobacteraceae bacterium
TCCCCGGCGAAGGCGATGACGATGAAAGCGGGGACCACCGCCACGCTGCGCGTCAGCAGGCGGCGCGCGCCTGGACTGACACGCAGGTTGAGGAAACCCTCCATCACGATTTGGCCGGCCATCGTTCCGGTCAGGGTCGAACTCTGGCCGGACGCCAGCAACGCGGCTGCGAACACGACACTGGCCAGCGTCGAACCTACCACAGGCGTCAGCAGTTTGTAGGCGTCCTGGATACTCGACACTCCCGTACGGCCTGCGGCGTGAAACGAAGCCGCGGCGAGGACGAGTATCGCCGCGTTGATGAACAGGGCGAAGCCAAGCGCCGCGATGCAGTCGATGGTGGAAAACCGGATCGCCTCCCGGCGGCCGCGAGGCGTCGGATCGAACCGGCGGGTCTGGGCGATGGCGCTGTGTAGATAGAGATTGTGCGGCATCACCGTGGCGCCGAAAATACCTAGGGCGATGTAGAGCATGGCCGGGTCGGAAAAAAGCTTGGTGGTGGGTATGAACCCCAGCGCCACGCCTGAAAGAGACGGTCGGCAAAACCACAGCTCAATGGCGAAGCATGCTCCGATCACCCCGATCAGGGTGATCACCAACGCCTCCACATAGCGGAATCCACGTTTCTGCAGGGCCATAATCACCAGGGTGTCCAGCACCGTGATCGCCACTCCGGCCAGCAGCGGCAGGTGAAACAGAAGCTTCAAGGCGATGGCGGTTCCGACGACCTCGGCTAGATCGCAGGCCGCGATGGCGATCTCGCAAGTGAACCAAAGAAATACCGAGACGCGCTTTCCGAACCGCTCGCGGCATAACTGCGCCAAGTCCCGGCCGGAGGCTATACCAAGCCGAAGCGACAACCTTTGCAGGAACATAGCTACGAAGTTGGAGAGCAGGACGACCGACAGCAGCGAATAGCCGAAGCGAGACCCTCCAGCGATGTCCGTGGCCCAGTTGCCGGGATCCATATAGCCGACCGCCACCAGGTAGCCGGGTCCGGCGAACGCGGCGAGCTTGCGCCAGAACCGCGCGCCGGTGGGTACGGCGACCGAGCGAAAGGCTTCCGGTAGGCTTTGCCGGGGCAGGGTCGGCGCGAAGGCCAGCGGCTGGCTCAAAACACCAGTCTCAGGTGGGGGCGGTGGCATGGAGCGCCTCGGGACGGCTTACTATTGCACAGCGAAACGTCACTGACGCGCTAAGGTTGCCTAACAAATGTTATTTTGTCCGCATCCCCTTAGTAACATTTGTTATTTTTACCATATTAATGATGCCGTTGATGGAACCCTGAGCGGTCAATTCGGCTTCCCGTAATGGCCCGTAGTACAAAACTTGAAATATAAGACTTTGGAAATCTAACCAATGGTGGGTCAATATTGGTCATATACGAACTGTGCGGTCCGCATGATGCGGCTTTCCGCGACCCTTTAAAGGAGAGACTTGAATGAACGAAGCGCTCGTAGTTGCAAATTTCGACAACCGGGTAGCCCGTCGAGAGGGCAGGCGACAATTTTTCCGTGCCGCGGGACTGCTGGCCGGGGGCGCCGCCGGTGTCATGGCGTTAAACGCCGGAGGGGCGGGGCTGACGGCGTCCGCTGTGGCCGCTACATCCACGGTCAGTGATGGCGATATCCTCAACTTCGCCTTGAATCTGGAATATTTGGAAGCCCAGTTCTATTCATTCGCCACCACCGGCCACGGCTTGCCGGATAACCTCCTTACGGGGACCGGCAAGGTTGGTCAGGTGCTCGGCGGAGCCAAGGTTCCGTTCACCGACAAGGTGGTTAAGGCCTACGCCAATGAGATCGCCCGCGACGAAATGGAACATGTGGCGTTCCTGCGTTCGGCGCTGGGGTCATACGCCGTTTCTCAGCCGACCCTCGACATCGGCGGCCAAAACCCCTCCGGTGCCTTCTCCACGGCGGCTCGTGCTGCCGGGCTGGTGGGGGCGGGCCAAGCCTTCAATCCCTACGCCGACGACATCAGCTTTCTGCTCGGCGCGTTCATCTTCGAGGACGTGGGCGTCACCGCCTACAAGGGCGCGGCCCCATTGATCACCAGCAAAGTCTACCTTGAGGCGGCGGCCGGCATCCTCGCGGCCGAGGCTTATCATGCCTCGCTCATTCGCACGACCTTGTTTCAGAAAGGGCAAGCCGCGCCGAGCATCATTTTCAAGACCAACCAGATCTCGATGGCCAGGGACAGTCTGGATGGACCGTCCGACGACGATCAAGGCATCACGCTGGACACTAGGGTCAATATATTCCCCGGGGACAGCAACGGCTTAGCTTTCAGCCGCACTACTGGCCAAGTACTGAACGTGGTCTATCTCAATCCTAACGTCGTCATGCGCGGCGGATTTTTCCCCGGGGGGGTAAACGGCGTGATCAACACAAGCGCCGCTTCGGCCTGAAATTCGTAGTCTGACGAAACACGCGGGAGACCTTCCCTTTTTGGGAGGGGCTCCCGCCAACTCGGCCGTGGCGTACGTTGGTCCGGAATGCCTGTCGGGACCAGCGAAATCAGGGCGTGGCCAGCTGTGGGCAGACTCAAGGACGGGCTCGCAGACCAAAGGACGACGCCGGACAAATAGATGACGGGCGAAATCTTTCCGTTCAGACCGCTATGAGTGGCGGCTTTCAGCTGACGGAAAATGAACCGAAAACATACTTCGACGTTCGCTACCTATCAGGAGTACACCGATGTTCAGCCTTCCCAATCTGCCTTACGCCTACGACGCGCTTGACCCGACGATGTCGGCAAAAACCCTCCACCTTCACCACGATAAACACCACGCCGCATATGTGAAGGTCGTTAACGAGATCCTAAAGGAAGCCAGCCAACCGATCGGCAGCCTGGAGAACGTGATCCGCCAAAGCGCCGTCGGTGGGTCAGGCGCAATCAAGCTCTTCAACAACGCCGCCCAGGCGTGGAACCATGCCTTCTTTTGGAAGTCGATGTCGCCCGAAACCATCAAGCCGATCGCCGAATTGGGAGCAGCGATCCAATCGTCTTTCGGCGGCCACGCTGAATTCCGAGAAACATTCGTCGCGGAGGGCGTCGCGCACTTCGGTTCCGGCTGGGTCTGGCTCGTGGCCGAAGGCGGCAGGCTCAGCGTCAAGTCCACACATGACGCCCACGACATGGTCACAGAGATCGATGTGAGCCCGCTACTCGTTTGCGACCTTTGGGAGCATGCCTACTATCTCGACTACGAGAACGATCGAAAGTCCTACCTCGAGGCATGGTTCGACGCCCTGCCGAACTGGGCTTTCGCCGCATCCCAACTCGCGGCGGCGAACGGA
>JAYVYH010000104.1:0-22987 GCA_043784385.1 Caulobacteraceae bacterium
CCACGACTCCTCGATGGAAGGCGTGGCGACGCCGACGTGGTTTAACTTGCCGATCATGGTTGAGACGCTCCGAAATCCTTCCACCGTCGCGGGCGGAAAAGACGACTACACCCTGAGGACCGTTGTTTCCACAATCGGGCGGCGTTTCCAAATGCGGAAGGCGGCTTTCTTCACCGCGCGGGACAATGCCGCCTCGACCGCGTCGTCGTCGTCGCACTCATCGGGAGACAAGCGATGGAAGGCGTGGCGCGCCTCGTCGGCGAGGTCGTCGGCGGCGTCGCCCACCGAATAGTCGTCATCGCCGGGCATGCCCAGGCAGCGCACCTGCGGGCCCGACGCCAGAGAGCTGCGGCCGTCCAGGGCGACGCTGACGGTGAGCATGCCATTGGTCGCCGCGTGACGCCGTTCGCGCAGGGCGTCGCCGTTCTCCGGCGTGACCACGCCGCCGTCGATGTACAGACGCCCCGCGGGGACCTCGTCGATCACCATCGCGCCGCCTGGCGCCAGGCGGACCATGTCGCCGTTGCGCGGCGCAAGCGCCTGACCGACCTGAAGATCGCGCGCTAGGGCGGCGTGTTCGAGGAGGTGGCGCCGCTCGCCGTGCGTCGGAATCGCGATGGCCGGGCGAGCCCACTGATACATCCGCTTGAGTTCGTCGCGGCAGGGGTGGCCGGAGACGTGGATGCCAGGGTGATCGCGCTCGGTGTAGAGCCGCACGCCGCGGTCGGCGAGCTTGTTCTGCAGATTGCGGATCGGCACATCATTACCCGGAATGATCCGCGATGAAAATATGCAGGAATCGCCCGCGCCCAGTTTCACATGCGGGTGGCTGCCGTCCGCCATCCGTGAAAGGGCGGCGCGGGGCTCGCCTTGGCTGCCAGTGCACAGATAAAGAATTTTATCGCCGGGAAAATTTTTGGCGTCGGCGTCGTTCAGGAAAGGCCCAACATCGTTCAGCAGGCCCACGGAACGGGCCGCCTGCGACATGCGGATCATCGAGCGGCCGACCAGACACACCCGCCGGCCGTTGGCCGCGGCGGCGCGGATGATGGTGTCCATTCGCGCCACATTAGAGGCGAAACAGGCGGCCGCGACCTTGCCTTTGAGCGTTCCGATCAAGGCGTTGAGTGTGGTGCGCACGTCGGCTTCAGAACCGGCTTCCCCGTCTACGAACACATTGGTGGAGTCACATACCATGGCCAGCACGCCCTCATCGCCCAGGGCGCGGATGGCGTCTTCATCAGTTTTGGCGCCCGTGATCGGGTCGGGATCGATCTTCCAGTCGCCAGTGTGCAGGATCGTGCCCAGCGGTGTGCGGATGGCGACGCCATTGGGCTCCGGGATAGAGTGGGTCAGGGTCAGAAGGGTGAGGTCGAACGGACCAAGCTTGAGCGTCCCGCCCAAAGCGACCTCGGTGATCTTCGCTTCGTCCAGCAAACCTTTTTCCCGCAGTTTTTCCCGTAGCAGAAAGGCGGTGAACGGCGTCGCGTAGAGGGGCGCCTTGAGGCGCGGCCACAACCAGGCGACGGCGCCAATATGGTCTTCGTGGGCGTGGGTCAGAACGATACCGAGGATGTCCTTGGCGTATTCCTCGATGAAGGTCGGATCGGGCAGGATCAGCTCGACGCCCGGCGTGGTCTGGTCGCCGAATGTCACGCCTAGATCAACCACGATCCACTTTCGGGCATGAGGCGGTCCAAAGCCATACAGATTGAAATTCATCCCGATCTCGTTCGATCCCCCGAGGGGAAGAAAGACGAGTTCATCGCCAGATTCAGCGTGTCTGAGATTCGCGTTTCTGATGGTCATTGTCCGGAAAGCTTGGTGTTGCGCCGAAAGATTTCGAGCAGGCCAAGAATAGTTAGGTCATGGTCGAAGTGGTCGATCGCGGTGGTGGCGCCGTCGAATAGCGAGGCGATACCACCAGTGCCGATCACCGTCATCGGCGTATGGTACTCGGCCTTGATCCGGGTGATGAGCCCCTCGATGAGCGAGACATAACCCCAGAACACCCCGGCCTGCATGGCCTCGACAGTGTCCTTGCCGATGATATGGGCCGGCTTCTGGATCGCCACCCGCGGCAGGCGGGCGGCGGCCTCGTGAAGGGCCTGCATCGACAGATTGATACCCGGCGCGATGGCGCCGCCCTCGAAAGCCCCGTCCTCGCCCACCACGTCGAATGTCGTGGCTGTTCCCGAGTCGACGATCAGCAGCGCGCCCGGATAGGTGATGTGGGCGCCCACCGCGTTGACCAGCCGGTCGGCCCCCGCTTCCGAGGGTTTCTGGATGCGGATGGCGATGCCCAGATCGACGTTCTCCCCGACGATCATCGGCTCGACGCCCAGATAGCGGCGCGCCAGATTTCTCAGATTGAACACCGACTGAGGCACCACGCTGGAGACGATGCAAGCGTCGATGTGAGTCAGGGACAGGTCCGCCATGGTCAGAAGTTGCGACAGCCAGACGGCGTATTCGTCGGCCGTACGGGAAGCCTCGGTCGCCGCTCGCCACTGGGCGATCCACGCCTTGCCGTCGTGGACGGCGAACAGGGTGTTGGTATTGCCTTGTTCAATGGCCAGAAGCATCGGAATCCTGCGGCGTGGCGCGAAGCGAGAGGCGGCCCTATACACGCCAGCGGGGCGGACGTCTTTCTAGAACAACAGTTGGCCAGCTAGAAGAACACGTCGCCGGCGGTGATCCGACGGATATTCCCGTCATCCAGTCGAAGACGAAGCGCGCCATCGGCGTCCAAGCCCTCTGCGACACCCCTTATCGTTTCCCCGGTCAGGTGGGCCGAACACGGCTCGCCCAGGCCGAAGGCGCGCCGCGTCCAGGCGGCCGCGATAGGACTAAAACCCTCGCTCTCCCAAAGCGCACGCCACCGTTCGAAAGCCGGCGATAGCACGTCGAGAGCCAGCCGGGGCGCCGGCGGGGGCCCGTCCATGTGATCGGCTAGGCAGGTCACCGGTCGATTGACATCCGGGGCGCGGGATAGGTTCACCCCGCACCCCACGGCCAACCAAAGGCCCTCCGATCCCAAAGAGCCGGATTCGACCAGGATGCCGGCGGTCTTGCGGCCCGCGATCATCGGGTCGTTGGGCCACTTGAGCTTCACCAGCGCAGGCGGCGCGAAGGCGGCGGCCAGATCGGCCACGGCCAGGGCGGCGACGAACGACACCTGCGCCGCTTCGCCTGGTGGCTTTTGGGTGACGAAAAGATAGGTCGCCGCCAAGTTACCTTCGCCAGTCTCCCAGGCCCGGCCCCTGCGGCCCCGGCCCTGGTGCTGACGCAGCGCGGTGATCCAAACCGGTCCCTCCTCATGCGCCTCGGCCAGGCGGCGGGCCTCGGCGTTGGTGGAATCGATATCGTCGAAGGCGATGATGCGCGGAGACTCAGCCATCGCGGCCATAGGGGGAAGGCCCGCCGTCGGCGATGAAACGATCGACGCGGTCTGTCAGCACCGGCAGCGGCACCGAACCCAGCTGCAGCACCGTGTCGTGAAAGGCGCGGATGTCGAACCGGCCCCCCAGGGCGTCCTCGGCTTTTCGACGGGCATCGAGGATGGTCATCTGTCCCAGATAATAGGCCAGGGACTGGCCCGGCCAGGCGATATAGCGATCAACCTCGGTGCCGATCTCGTGCTCCGACAGCGCGGTATTGTCGGCCAGATAGGCCAGCGCCCGTTCCCGCGACCAACCCTGGGTGTGGAGGCCGGTGTCGACCACTAGCCTCGCCGACCGCCACGCCTGATAGCTGAGCATGCCGAAACGGTCATAGGGGGTCTCATACATCCCCATCTCTTCGCCCAACCGCTCGCAGTACAGCGCCCAACCCTCGCCGAACGCCGAGATATAGGTCTCGCGGCGGAAGGCCGGTAGGCTGGCGTTTTCCTCGGCCAGCGGCATCTGGAAGGCGTGGCCGGGCGCTGATTCGTGCAGCGTCAGCGCTGTCAGCGCGTAAAGCGGACGCGAGGGCAGATCATAGGTATTGACCAGATAGACCCCTGGTCCGCCCCGGCCGGCGGTGTAGAACGGCGCGATGTCGTCGGGCACCGGCACGACGGCGAACCGCCGCCTGGGCAAACGCCCGAACCAGTCGCCAGCCTTGCCGTCGAAGGTCTTGGCGATCCATGCCGCCCGGTCGAGCAGCGCCTGGGGCGTGGTCACATAAAACCTTGGATCGCTGCGTAAATGTTCAAGAAACGCCCCCAAATCTCCCTCGAACTTGACCTCGGCCCGAACCGCCTCCATCCGGCCCCGGATCAGGGCCATCTCGGACAGGCCCAGGGCGTGGATGCGCTCGGGCGTCCAGTCCAAGGTGGTAAATTCTCTGATCTTCGACTGATAATAGTCCCGCCCGCCCGGCAGGGAAGAGGCGTCCAGGGCCACGCGGGCGCCGGGGATATAGCTCGTTCGCAGAAACCCCAGAAGCTCACGGTGCGCCGGGATCACCGCCTCGCTTATGGCGGCGACACCCTGAGCGCAGAGCTCGGCGGCAAGGCCGGGCAAGAAGCTAGCCGGCATGGTCTGGAACGGCCGAAAATAAATTGTGGACTCCGGTGAGGCAGCCTCTGCAACCGAGGCCACCGACAGGTCCCGCCCCTTCAAGGTTACCTTGGGCGGGGTGAAGCCCCGCGCTAGACCGAGGCACATATTGGCGATCTGGTCGCTGAAATAGCGCGGATAGCACCGCATACGGGCGATGTAGTTGCGGTAGTCAACCTCGGTATGAAACGTCCGGCGCGACACGCCGGTCAGGTCGCTCCAGAACGCACTGTCGCTGTTGACCGGCTTTTGCCATTCCCGCCAGATCTGCGAGGCGATCAGGACGCCGATCTGAGCCGAGTAGACCGCGTAGTTAATCCGGTCTTCTGGGTCGAGCGCGGCGGGGTCGATCGTTGTCAGTTGGCCTTGGACACGGCGCCAATAGGCCAGCCGCCGCTCCTGAGCGGCCGGGCTCTCGTCCGGAAGGAAAGCCGGGATTGGCTTTTTGGGATCCTCGTCGTCCGGATATTGCGCGTCGCGCCAAGCCCATTCGGCCGAATACAAAGCCTTGAACGTCTGGCCCGCGGCATGGTCACCAGTGGCGCGGGCCAACACCGGAGCGGCCAGGGCGGCGACCGGCAGTGTGCCGGCGAATATCCGGCGGGTGACCTCGGCCAATTCCAACGCTCCGGGAGACCAGGCGCGACGCGCCGTTGAGGATCGTCAATACAGGGAGAGGAGCAACGTTCGCCATCCCTCTTCTACGGCAACTCCAACTGCGCTGGTTGACCGCCACCTGCTTGGGCATTGGCATGCGACACGATCACTATGTGACTCCTGACGACGATCTCGTGTTCTCACGGCGGCGTGTACGGCGCTTGCTTGACCCCGAATTTGGCACGTTTGGCAAACAGCCAAACGGCGACATTGACGCCGATCGATGCAAAGACCTTCATTTCGACCGCGCGGGAGGGCGGCGTCGCCCAACTTACCGGCGGTGGAGATGCTGCCACCGATCGTTCATATCCAGAAGGAACGAGGCAAGGCTGCGCTGCGCTGGTTTCTCGAACGGTTGATGCAGGAACTGCGCGAGCCGCGCCCTGGTGGCTCGTTGATCGCCGAACACCTAGCTCACATGCTGCTGGTTTTAGCTCTGCGGCTGCATGTGGAAGGGGGGTCAAGTAGTGGCGTCGGGTCGCTGTTCGCCCTGGCGGACAAACAGATGCGCGCGGCGATCGACGCCATGCACGCCGATCCGGCGCATCGTTGGACATTACAGACGCTGGCGGAGCGCGCCGGCATGTCGCGATCGGCCTTCGCCCTGAAATTCAAGGAGACCGTCGGATCCTCACCGATGGATTACCGGACGCGCTGGCGAATGCTGCTGGCGGGAGACAGGTTGACGAACTCCAGCGATCCCATTTCCGTCATCGCGCCGTCGCTGGGGTATGACTCCGAGAGCGCTTTCAGCACGGCGTTCAAAAGAGTGATGGACTGCTCGCCGCGGAGATATGCTCGCGGCCGGACCGAGCTCAAACCCGCCTAGCCCGTCCGAAGACCGACTGGCGCGTCTATGGGCTATCGCGCCGACAAGGCCACGGCGGCGGCCTGGGCCAGCGGATCGAGGTAGATCAGAGCGATCAGCACCACCGGTAGGGCGAAAAGCGCCGCGCCATAGGTGACCAGCTTGGCCTCCATCGGCGGGGCGTCGGTGACGCCCGGGCTAGGATCCAGCCACATCACCTTGATCAGCCGCAGATAGTAGAAAGCAGCCACCACGCTGCCGACCAGGGCCGCGATAGCGACCGGCGCCAGCCCCGCTCCGGCGGCGGCCTTGAAGACATAGTATTTGCCCCACAGCCCGCTGAGTGGCGGCAGGCCGATGCCCGACAGGGCGAAAACGGTCATCGAGATGGCAAGCGCCGGCCTTTCCTTCACCAAGCCGGCAAAATCGGCGATGGACTCCATCGACTTGCCGCCGCGCGAAAGCGCCGCGAGGCAGGCGAAGAAGCCGGTCACATCGACCACATAAAGCACCATGAACATCAGCATCGACTGGATGCCGCTCGCTCCGCCAGCCGCCAGACCGACCAGGGCGTAGCCGATGCCGGCGATCGAGGAATAGGCCCAGAGGCGCTTGAGGTTACTCTGCGCCAAGCCGGCGAAAGCGCCGACAGCCACGGATAGCAGGGCCATCACCACCAGGATCTGCCGCCATTGGCCCACCGAATCGCCGAAGGCTTGGCTCAGCAGCCTTGCCAGTAGCACCATGGCCGCCAGTTTCGGCGCCCCGGCGAAGAAGCCCACCACCGGCGTAGGCGCCCCCTCATAAACGTCGGGTGTCCACATATGGAACGGCGCGGCGGACACCTTGAAGGCCAGGCCGGCGATGACGAAGACCAGGCCGAACAGGGCGCCAAGACCAGCCCCGTGGCTCATAGCGGTAGCGATGACCTCGAACCGCGTCGAGCCGGCGAAGCCGTAGACCAGCGAAGCGCCATAGAGCAGGATGCCCGAGGACAGCGCCCCAAGCACGAAATACTTCAGGCCGGCCTCCGATGATTTCTCGTCATCCTTGTGGAAGGCGGCGAGGATGTAGAGCGCCAGGGACTGCAGCTCGATCGAGACATAGAGGCTGATCAGGTCACCGGCCGAGACCATCATGCCCATGCCCAGCGCCGCCAGCAACACCAGGATCGGGAACTCGAAACGGGCCATGCCGCGGCGGGCGAACCAGCGCTCGCCCAACGGAATCGCGGTCGCGCTGGCCAGGTAGATCACCACCTTGGCGAAGGCCGAGCCCGCGTCGGCGATCAAGCCGCCGGAAAACGCCCGACCGTGGGGTCCGAAGGCGGCCGCGACGGCGGCGAGGATCAGAGCAGCGACGGCGGCGGCGGTGAACAGCGTGGTGGTGCGGGCTTGAAACGCGCCCCAAGCCAGCATCGCCAGGGCGGAAATGGCGAGGATGAGTTCGGGGCCGGCCAGGGCCACGGCGTTGGGGAAAGTCATGACGGCGCCCTACTTTCCCGTGGCTGCGCGAAACGCGTCGACTAGATGAACCGTCGAGGCGTTCGTGAAGCTGAACACAAGGCCGGGCTGGAAGCCGAGCACCAGGGTGGCGAGGATCAGCGGCGCGAACACCAGAATCTCGCGCCCACCCATATCGCCGATGGTTGCAAGGGCGGGGTTGATCAGCTCGCCGAAGACGATTCGCCGGTAGAGAGTCAGGGCGTAGACGGCCGAGAGGATGACGCCGGAGGTGGCGATGATCGCCGTCCAGGTCGAAGCACCGTAGGTCCCCGTCAGGGTCAGAATCTCGCCGACGAAACCGCTGGTTCCGGGAAGGCCGACATTACCCATGGTGAACAGCATGAACACCGCCGCGTAGATCGGCATGCGGTTCACCAACCCGCCATAGAAAGCGATCTCACGGGTGTGCATCCGATCGTAAACCACGCCGACGCACAGGAAGAGCGCGCCGGAGATCACTCCGTGGCTGAGCATCTGGAATAGCGCGCCCTGTTCTCCCTGCAAGGTCCCCGAGAAGATAGCCATGGTCACGAAGCCCATGTGCGCGACCGACGAATAGGCAATCAGCTTCTTCATGTCGGTCTGTCGAAAGGCCACCAGCGAGGTGTAGACGATAGCGATCACCGATAAGGCGTAGACCAGCGGCGCGAACTGGTGGCTGGCGATCGGGAACATCGGCAGGGAAAACCGCATGAAACCGTAGCCGCCCATCTTGATCAGGATGCCGGCCAGGATCACCGAGCCGGCCGTCGGCGCCTCAACGTGGGCGTCGGGCAGCCAGGTGTGCACCGGCCACATCGGCATCTTCACAGCGAACGAGGCGAAGAAGGCCAGCCACAGCCAAACCTGTAATCCCGGCGCGAAGTGGTAGCGCATGAGCTCGGGAATGCTGGCGGTATGGGCGATAGATATCATCGCCAGCACGGCGACCAGCATCAGGACCGAGCCCAGCAGCGTGTAGAGGAAGAACTTGAACGCCGCATAGATGCGGTTCTTGCCGCCCCAGATGCCGATGATCAGGAACATCGGGATCAGCTGGGCTTCGAAGAACAGGTAAAAGACCAGCAGGTCGAGGGCGCAGAACACCCCGATGACCAGGCTCTCCAGCACCAGGAAGGCGATCATATATTCGATCACCCTGGTCTCGATCGATTTCCAGCTGGCGAGGACGCAGATCGGCATCAGGAAGGCGGTCAGCAGCAGGAACAGCACCGAAATGCCGTCCACCCCCATGTGGTAGTGCAGGCCCGAGAACCAGACGGCGTCCTCGGTGAACTGGAAGCCGCTCTGAGTCCGGTCGAACGACATCACCAACAGGATCGACAGGGCGAAGGTGGCCAGAGTGGTGGCCAGGGCGATCCAACGCGTGGCTGAAGCGGCGCGGGCCTCATCGCCCTTGCCGACAAGGCGCAGCAGCAGGATGGCCGCGACGCCGATTAGAGGCGCGTAGGTGGTGAGGGAGAGGATACCGGTCATCTGAAGGCCCAAAGCGCGAAGGACAGCAGGCCCGCGATCCCGAGCAGCATGACGAAAGCGTAGTGGTAGACGTAGCCGGTCTGCAGACGCCCGGTAAACCTGCCGAAAGCATAGGACACGGCGGACACGCCATCAGGCCCCAAGCCGTCGATCAACGCCTTGTCGCCGCCCTTCCAGAACAGGTCGCCCAGCCCACGCGCGCCGCGCACGAAGACGAGGTGGTAAAGCTCATCAAAGAACCACTTGTGATACAGGAAGCTCCACAGGAAACCGCGCCGCTCGGCGATCCTCGCGCCCATGCCTTCCTTCAAAATGTAGGCATACCACGCTCCGACGAAGCCTAGGGCGGTAACCACCAGCGGCGCCCAGACCACCACCGGTGGCAGGCTTTTGAAGGAATCGAGGATGTGATTGCCCGGCAGGGTGAAGATCGCTCCGCGCCAGAACGCCATCCGCTCGGGACCCACGAACAGTTCTGTGAACAGACCGCCGGCGGCGATAGCGCCAAAGGCCAGCAGCAGCAGCGGCGCACGCATCGGCCAGGGGGCCTCGTGAGGATCGCCGCCGTGGCCATGATCCTCAGCGTGAGCGTCATGAGATGACGCATGACCCCATTTGGCGTGGCCGTGGAAGGTCATGAAGATCAGGCGCCAGGAATAGAAGGATGTGAGGCCCGCGGCGATCAGGCCGGCGAAGAACGCGAAATCGGAAATCCAGTTCGTACGCCCGGCGATGAATGCGGCGTCGATAATGGCGTCTTTCGAATAGAAGCCCGAAAAGCCCAGATCGAGGCCAGGGATGCCCACGCCGGTGATGGAAATGGTGCCGATCACCATTACCGCATAGGTAATGGGCAGATGCTTCCACAGCCCACCCATCTTGCGCATGTCCTGTTCGTGGTGGACAGCGTGAATCACGGCGCCGGCGCCCAGGAACAGCAGCGCCTTGAAGAAGGCATGGGTGAAGAGATGGAACATCGCGGCGGGATAGGCCCCGACCCCGGCGGCGAAGAACATATAGCCAAGCTGGGAGCAGGTTGAGTAGGCCACCACGCGCTTGATGTCGTTCTGGGCCAGCCCGACCGTTGCCGCGAAAAGGGCCGTCACCGCACCGACCACCGTGACCACCTCGCGGGCGACCGGGGCATATTCAAACATCGGCGACAGCAGACAGACCATATAAACGCCTGCGGTCACCATCGTGGCGGCGTGAATCAGGGCCGAGACAGGTGTCGGACCTTCCATGGCGTCGGGTAGCCAGGTGTGCAGGAAAAATTGTGCCGACTTACCCATGGCGCCGATAAACAGCAGACAGCAGGCCAGATCGACCAGCGGCCAGTCCCGACCCGCGAAGCGCCACGCCGTATGCACGTGGCCGGCGACCTGCGGGAAAATCTCGGCGAAACGGATGGTCCCGAAAGCCCAGAAGCAGGTCATGATGCCGAGCGCGAAGCCGGCATCGCCGACCCGGTTGACCACGAAGGCCTTGATCGCAGCGGCGTTTGCGCTGGGCTTGTGGTGCCAGAATCCGATCAGCAGATAGCTGGCGAGGCCGACCCCTTCCCAGCCAAAAAATAGCTGCATGAAGTCGCTGGCCGTGACCAGGGCCAGCATCGCGAAGGTGAACAGCGACAGATAGGCGAAGAACCGAGGACGGCCCGGATCGTCGGCCATATATCCCCAGCTGTAGAGGTGTACGAGGGCCGAAACGGTGGTGACCACCACCAGCATTACCGCCGAAAGGGTGTCGATGCGGATCGACCAGTCGGACTGGAAGGCGCCGACGTTGATGAACGGCGCGATTTCGACGGAGAAGTGGGATGGCCCGCCGCCCCAGATCAGCTGAGCGAAGGTTGTCCAGGCCAGGGCGCAGGCGAAAAACAGCAGGCCGGTGGTTATCGCCATGGAAGGGGTGTCGCCGAGCCGCCGGCCGAACAGACCGACGATCAATGCTCCCGCCAGGGGTGCGAACACCAGTAGGGTGACGATCAGTTGAAGCGTCATCCTAGCCCCGCATCACGGAGGCGTCATCGACACCGATGCCGCCGCGCCAGCGGAAGAACGTGACCAGGATCGCCAGTCCCACGGCGGCTTCCGCGGCAGCGACGGTCAGGACGAAGAGCGCGTAAATCTGGCCAACGACGTCGTGCAGGAAGACCGAGAACGACACCAGATTGATGTTCACGGCCAGCAGGATCAGTTCGATCGACATCAGGATGACGATCACATTGCGGCGGTTCACAAAGATGCCAAGCACTCCGATCGTGAACAGGATCGCCGCCACCGTCAGATAGTGGTCAAGGCCGATGGTCATTCGTCGATCCCCTCGCCCGACTTAATCGTTACGATGCGCATGCCACTCAAAGGTGTGCGGGCGGTCTGGCGACCGACATCCTGACGCTTGACCCCAACACGATGCTTGAGGGTCAGGACGATGGCCCCGATCATCGCGACGAGCAGCACGAGGCCGGCGATCTGAAAGAAGTAGGCATAGTCGGTATAGAGCACCCGGCCGATTGCCTCGGCGTTGGTGACCGAGCCTGTCGGCGCCGGACCGACCGAACCAGCCGCCGCCCCGTTATGGGCGACACTGACGGCAACCAAGACCATCTCCACCGTCAACAAACCCGCCACTATGGCGCCGATCGGGAGGTAGCGGACCGAGCCCTGGCGCAGGGCGGCAAAATCCACATCCAGCATCATGACGACGAACAGAAACAGCACGGCGACGGCGCCGACATAGACCACCACCAGGATCATCGCCAGGAACTCGGCCCCCAGCAACACGAACAGCCCCGCCGCCGAGAAGAACGCCGTGATGAGGAAGAGCACCGAATGAACGGGGTTCTTGGCCGAGATCACGGCGAGACCAGCGACCACGGTGGTGGCGGCGAGCAGATAGAAGGCGATAGCCTGCAGGGCCATGGGGCCGTTGAGTCTCCGTTAGTGCGCGTTGAGGTTGCGAACGCCGACGGCGCGGATACGACCCTGTCTAATTCCGCGCGGGTTTCTTAGCGATAGGGGGCGTCCAGTTCCAGATTCTTTGCGATCTCGCGTTCCCACCGATCACCGTTTTCGAGCAGGCGTTGTTTGTCGTAGTAGAGTTCCTCCCGCGTCTCGACGGCAAACTCCAGATTGGGACCTTCGACGATGGCGTCCACCGGGCAGGCCTCCTGGCACAAACCGCAATAGATGCATTTGACCATATCGATGTCGTAGCGCGTCGTGCGGCGCGACCCGTCGTCGCGAGGCTCGGCTTCGATGGTTATGGCTTGGGCGGGACAGACCGCTTCGCACAATTTGCAGGCGATACAACGTTCCTCGCCGTTGGGATAACGACGCAGGGCGTGCTCCCCCCGAAAGCGTGGCGACTGCGGATTGCGCTCATTGGGATAGAGAACCGTGGCCTTGGGGGCGATCATGTATTTCATGCCGAGCCCGAAGGCCCCGACGAAGTCCATGAGCGCGGCGCCGCGTAGCGCCTGACCTATGCGTTGGAACATCTGGGCTTACCTCGTCTTTCCGACCACGCACTCATAGTCGGAAAGATCCCGACCCTCGTAACCCTTGCGCGCCTGGATCACGCCACCCTTCGCCGTACAGGTTGCCGTGGCCGTCCTCAATGAGTCATAGTTGGCAATGCCCCGGTCGAGATCATAGGAAGCGCCGGCCATGCCGCCACATCCAAACAAGGTCATGGCCAGAACGACCATATATCCAAGACGGCCGATCACGCACCCGGCCCATAGACGCGCCAGGCGCTGATAGCGATCACCGCCGCCAGGGACGTCGGCAAAAACACCTTCCAACCGAGCCGCATCAATTGGTCATATCGGTAGCGGGGCACGACGGCTTTGACCATGGCGAACAGGAAGAAAAAGAACATCATCTTGCCGAAAAACCACATGAAGCCGAAGAAACTGACGGCGGTGGGGTTCCAGCTCGAAGTGAAAGGCGTCGGAAACGGCGCCTGCCACCCCCCGAAGAACAATACGCTGATCAGCGCGCACATCAAAAGAATGTTGGCAAGCTCGGCGATCATGAACAGCAGGTAGGGCGTCGAAGAATATTCCACTTGATAGCCTGCAACCAGCTCCGATTCAGCTTCAGGCAGGTCAAATGGCGGGCGGTTGGTTTCCGCGAGGGCGGAGATGAAGAAAATCACTGTCATGGGAATCATCACCAGCGCGGCCGGCAGGTTCTTTAGCCCCCCGCCGCCCAGCACGTTCCAGTTCCAGAAGCCCCCACCCTGTTTGAGAACGATGGTCTGGAGGCTCAAAGAGCCCGTGAGCAAGATGACGGTGACGATCACAAAACCGATAGAGACCTCGTAGGACACCATCTGCGCGGCCGACCGCAGACTGCCGAGAAACGGGTATTTCGAGTTCGACGCCCACCCGCCCATGATGATGCCATAGACACCCAGAGAGGAGATCGCGAACAGGTACAGTACACCAACGTTGATGTTCGAAACCACCCAGCCTGGCGCCAGCGGCATGACGGCCCAGGCGCCGAAGGCCAAGGTGAAACTGACAAGCGGGGCCAGCAGGAAAACCGCCTTGTCCGCGCCCGCCGGAATGATCAGCTCTTTAAGAACGAACTTGATGAGATCGGCGAAGGACTGCAGCAGGCCGAACGGTCCCACGACATTTGGGCCTTTGCGCATCATCACCCCGGCCCAGATCTTTCGGTCGGCGAGCATGAAGAAGGCCTGAGATAGCAGCAGCCAGACCAGCACGGCCACAATCTGACCGATCGTGATCACCAACCAACCAACAGGAGAGCCCCAATCGATCATGACCGCCTACTCCGCCGCCAGTTTCAGGCCAGAGGCAAGGGCCGCGCATTCGGCCATGGTGACGCTGGACCGGGCGATGGGATTGGTCAGGTGGAAGACTTTGATTGGGCTGGCGAAAGGCGCGTCGAGAACAGGTCCCGTCACACCCAGGGCGCTAAGATCCAGGAAGGTCGGTGATGATCCAGGCGCGTAGTCTATCTGGCCGAACGTCGGGTGGTCGGCGAACAGGCGGGCGCGAACCTGGTCTAACGTGTCATACGGCAATCGGGTTCCCAGGTGGTCGGACAGGGCGCGCAGGATCGACCAATCTTCCTTGGCCTTGCCCTTCGGGAAGACGGCGCGCTCGCCGCGTTGCACCCTGCCCTCGGTGTTGACGTAGAGCCCTCCTTTTTCAGTGTAGGCGGCTCCGGGTAGAATAACGTCGGCGCGGTGGGCGCCGGCGTCTCCATGGGTCCCCAGATAGACGACAAAGGCGTGGCTTTGGCCGATGTCAATTTCGTCGGCTCCCAACAGGAACAGTAGTTCGGCCCCGCCCCTGGCTGTCATCTGGGCTGCGGTCATGCCACCGGCCCGCGGCGTGAACCCCAGGTCCAGGCCTCCGACCCGGGCCGCCGCGGTGTGGAGGATATTCCAGCCGTTCCACCCGTCCCGAACGACTCCGAATGTAGCGGCGAGGTTCGCGGCCATCGCCAGAACGGCGGCGCTATCGGGCCGGGTCAACGCCCCTTGGCCGATGATGACAGCCGGACGTTTGGCGTTCTTCAGCGCGTCCGCGAAGCCGCCGCCTTCGATTGCAGTGGTGATCGAGGCCGCGCCGGCCCCCAGATAGTCATAACCATAAGTGAGATCGGCGCGCTCGCCGATCACTCCGATCCACGTCCTGCCGGACAACCACAGCCTGCGGAGCCGGGCGTTCAGGACCGGCGCTTCGAGCCTAGGGTTGGTTCCGATCAGCAGGATCGCATCCGCCTGCTCGAGGCCTTCAATAGTGCTGTTAAACAGCCAGGATTCGCGTGGACCATCGCCTAGAACCAAACCATCCTGACGGCAATCCAATGACGCCACGCCCATCGATCCAAACAGGTCCGCGGCCGCCTTCATGGATTCGGTGTCCTGGAGGTCGCCGGCGATCACGCCGATGCGATCCGGCGCCGTGGCCTTCATGCGCGTGGCGACCAGGGTGAGCGCCTCACCCCAGGAAGCCGGCGTTAGCTTGCCGTCCTGGCGAATCATCGGCTGATCGAGGCGCTGGCGCGCCAGCCCGTCGCATGCGTAGCGGGTCTTGTCGCTGATCCACTCCTCATTGATCGCATCGTTGGTGCGGGGCAGCACCCGCAGGACGGCTGGGCCGCGCGCGTCCACTCGGATTGCGCTGCCCAGCGCGTCCATCACATCGACGCTTTGGGTCTTGGTCAGCTCCCAGGGCCTGGCGTTGAAAGCATAGGGTTTCGAGGTCAGGGCGCCGACCGGACAAAGGTCGATCACATTGGCCGACAGTTCGCTAGCCACCGACTGGTCAAGATAAGTCGTGATCTCCACGTCCTCTCCCCGCGAGATCAGGCCTATGTCCGGCACGCCCGCCACCTCGGTTATGAAGCGAACGCAACGCGTGCACTGGATGCAGCGGGTCATGACCGTCTTGATCAGCGGACCCATGTGCTTTTCCTCGACGGCGCGCTTGTTTTCCTCGTAGCGCGTCTCGTCGCGGCCATAGCCGATCGACTGGTCCTGCAAATCACACTCACCGCCCTGGTCGCAGATCGGACAATCGAGCGGGTGGTTGATCAACAGAAACTCCATCACTCCCTGGCGGGCCTTCTGGACCATCGCGGAATTTGTGACGATCTCTTGGCCGTCGGCCGCAGGTAGGGCGCAGGAGGCCTGGGGTTTCGGCGGGCCGGGCTTTACCTCGACCAGACACATGCGGCAGTTGCCGGCGATCGACAGACGCTCATGGTAGCAGAACCGCGGAATCTCCTCTCCCGCCAGTTCGGCGACCTGCAGGACGGTCATGCCGTTGTCGAACTCGATTTCGACGCCGTTCACTTTTGCCTTGGGCATCGGCGCGTCCTAGAGCGAAGCGTCGGTGAGTTCGAGCCTGCGCTCGATGCGATCGACTCTCATTTCAAGGCGATCAAGCCGGCGATTGACGCCAGCAAGACCCTCTTCGACATGCGTCATGCGCATTTTGAGATCCTGAACGTCGTCGGTGAGTCGATCTAACTTGGCGTCGATGCGCCGCAGCATCTGCAGCACAAGGTTGTCGGGTTCGTCGGCCATGGATGGGGGCGATACGCCCCTACTCCGCAGCGATCAAGGTCGCGCCCGGCACATTGGCCCGGCGGATGCGATAGTTGGCGATCCGCTGTTCAATCTCGGGACGGAAATGGCGAAACAGCCCCTGAATCGGCCAGGCGGCCGCGTCGCCAAGGCCGCAGATCGTGTGACCCTCCACTTGGCTGGCCACGTCGAGCAGCATGTCGATCTCTTTGGGCTCGGCCTCGCCGGTGACCATCCGCTCCATGATCCGCCACATCCATCCGGTGCCTTCCCGGCACGGCGTGCACTGTCCGCAGCTCTCATGCTTGTAGAAATACGATAGGCGCGCGATGGCGGCGACGATGTCGCAATCCTTGTCCATAACGATCATCGCCGCCGTGCCGAGCCCTGATTTACGTAACGCCAGATCGTCGAAGTCCATCAGCGCCACCTCGCACTCCTCGGCGGGGATCATGCGAACCGACGAGCCGCCCGGGATGACCGCTTTTAGGTTGCCCCAACCGCCGCGCACGCCACCGAAGTGCTCATCGATCAGCTGCCGTATAGGGATGGACATAGCCTCCTCGACCACGCACGGCTTGTTGACGTGGCCCGAGGCGCTCATCAGCTTGGTGCCAGAATTCTTAGGTCGGCCAAAACCGAGAAACCACCCGGCGCCGCGGCGCAAAATTTCTGGCGTTACAGCGATGGATTCGACGTTGTTGACTGTCGTTGGACAACCATAGACGCCCGCGCCAGCCGGAAACGGCGGCTTCAGCCTCGGCTGACCCTTTTTGCCCTCCAGGCTTTCCAACAGGGCCATCTCGTCCCCGCAGATGTACGCGCCGCCACCGTGAGTGATGCGCACGTTAAAATCCCAACCGTGTATATTGTCCTTGCCGATCAGGCGGGCTTCGGCGGCCTGGATCAGCGCCGCCTCCAGGCGCTCGCGCTCGAACACGTATTCGCCGCGGATATAGATGAAACAGTCGTGGGCGCGGATAGCGTAAGAGGCCACCAGACAACCTTCGATCAGGCGATGCGGGTCGTTCCGCATGATCTCTCGGTCCTTGCAGGTGCCCGGTTCGGATTCGTCGGCATTGACCACAAGATAGTGAGGCCGCTCCCCCATCTGCTTGGGCATGAAGGTCCACTTCAGCCCCGTGGCGAAGCCCGCCCCGCCCCGACCGCGCAGACCGGAAGCCTTGATCTGGTCGCAGATCCATTCCGGTGTCTGGGACAGCATATCGGCCGTCGCATTCCACACCCCACGCGCCTTGGCGCCGTCGAGACCCCAGTCGTGCAGACCATAGAGGTTGGTGAAAATGCGGTCCTTGTCTTCGAGAATACCTATCATGATCAACTCTTGAGGCCTGGGTGTTCGCCCGTTGGGGCGTGGGCGCGCAGATAAACGGCGCGTTGAACAAGTGCGTAGGCGAAGACGCCCCAGCCGAACACAATCACCGAAACGCCGACATAGGTGAGCCAGCGCGGCGCCCCGGGCATGTAGCGCCCGGCGATCATCGCCAAGGCCCCAACCAGACAAGCGACGAAGCCGGTGTTCTTTAGGGTGCGAAACAGGGCCGCGAATGGGGCGGCGTTCATTGGGCGGCCGCCACGACGTTGGGCAGGCCGCCAAGCGGCCGGGCACGACTACCGTCACAGAGCGCGGGATCGGTAAGGGTCAAGGGGCCACCTTCGGGCGCACAGCCCTGGCGGCCGATGGTAGAGCCTGGCGCCGGCGGCTGGCCCGAAGCAAAACCATCCAGGATGGCGCTCAGGGATTCGGGAGAGAGGTCTTCGTAGTTGTAGTCGTTGATCGCGGCCATGGGCGCGTTGGCGCAGGCGCCTAGGCACTCCACTTCTTCCCACGAAAAGCGGCCATCGGCGGAACAATGATCCTTGGCGCCGATCCGGGCGTGCAACACCGCCTTCAGGTCATTGGCCCCGCGCAGCATGCAGGGCGTCGTGCCGCAGAGCTGGACATGCGCCACCGTGCCAACCGGGCTCAGTTGAAACATCGTGTAGAATGTCGCGATTTCCAGCACCCGGATCACCGGCATGGAAAGCACTTCGGCGACCACCCGAAGGGCGGGCTCGCACACCCAACCTTCTTGCTTCTGCGCCAGCCACAGCAGCGGGATCACCGCCGACTGCTGGCGCCCCACCGGGAATTTGCCGATCCACCACTGAACCTGATCCGACAGTTCGGGCGCGAAGGCGAAGGACGCGGGCTGGTTCTTGGCGAGGCGACGCACGCTCATCGGTCCACCTCGCCGAACACGATGTCCAGTGACCCCAGGATGGCGCCGACATCGGCCAGCATATGGCCGCGGTTGAGCCAATCCATCGCCGACAGATGCACGAAGCTCGGCGCGCGAATTTTGCAGCGATAGGGCTTGTTGGTGCCATCAGCCACCAGATAGACCCCGAATTCACCCTTGGGCGCCTCAACGGCGACATAGACCTCACCGGCAGGCACGTGGAACCCCTCACTATAGAGCTTGAAATGGTGGATCAGCGCTTCCATCGAACGCTTCATCTCGCCTCGCCTCGGCGGCGCTACCTTGTGGTCTTCCGACAGCACCAAGCCTGGGGTTTTCCGGAGGCGTTCCACGCATTGGTGCATGATGCGCGTCGACTGACGCATTTCTTCGATTCGGCACAGATAGCGATCATAGCAGTCGCCATTGAGGCCGAGCGGAATTTCAAACTCCAGGTCGTCATAGCACTCATAGGGCTGATTGCGTCGAAGATCCCAGGCCACGCCCGAGCCGCGCAGCATCACGCCGCTGAAACCCCAGTCCACCGCCTGTTGTTTGCTGACCACGCCGATATCGACATTGCGTTGTTTGAATATGCGATTGCCAGTCAACAGACCTTCGATGTCGTCCAGAACCCGGGGAAACGCCTTCGCCCAAATGTCGATGTCTTCGATCAGGGCCGATGGGAGGTCTTGTCGCACGCCGCCCGGGCGGAAATAGTTGGCGTGAATCCGGGCGCCCGAAGCCCGCTCATAGATCACCATCAGTTTCTCGCGCTCTTCGAAACCCCAGCAGATCGGGGCCAGCGCGCCGACGTCCATCGCCTGGGTGGTGACGTTCATCAGGTGATTGAGAATGCGGCCGATCTCGCAATACAGCGCCCGAATCAGTTGTCCGCGGATCGGCACCTCGAGGCCCAGCATCCGTTCGATAGCGATGACGAACGCATGCTCCTGGTTCATCGGCGAGACATAGTCGAGGCGATCGAAATAGGGGGTGTTCTGTGTGTAGGGACGAGCCTCCATCAGCTTCTCGGTGCCGCGGTGCAGCAGGCCGATGTGCGGATCGACCCGCTCGACCAGCTCGCCGTCCAGCTCAAGGATCAGGCGCAACACCCCGTGCGCGGCCGGGTGTTGGGGGCCGAAGTTGATGTTGAACTTACGAACCGGTGTCTCGGGGATGGCCGGCGAGCCATATCCAGCCAGGGAGTCTGCTTCGGTAGTCATCAGCCGCGTTCCGCCTTTCCCTCACCTACGGCCTCATGGCCGGGCTTAGCGTATTCGGCGCCTTCCCAGGGAGAGAGGAAATCCCAGCTGCGAAACTCGACAGATTTCACCGGTTCATAGATTACCCGCTTAAGCTCGTCGTCGTAGCGGACCTCTACATAGCCGGTCATCGGGAAATCCTTGCGCAGAGGATGACCGTGAAAACCATAGTCAGTTAGCAGACGGCGAAGGTCGGGGTGGCCGGAAAAGAACACGCCATACATGTCGAAGGCCTCGCGCTCGAACCAATCCGCCCCCGGAAAAACGGTGGCCACGGACGGTACCGGCGTATCTTCGTCGGCCTGCACCTTGACGCGGATGCGGTGGTTTTTGGTCATCGACAGCAGATGATAGACCACATCGAAACGACGGAGACGTTGGGGATAGTCGGCGCCGCAAAGATCCATCAGTTGGTGGAATCGCAGGGCCGGGTCATCGCGCAGAAAAACCAGTACTTCGGCGATGGTTTCGGCCCGGGCGGTGACGGTAAGCTCGCCGAACGCCACGGTGAACGCGTCGACCAGCCCGCCAGAACCGGCGACGACCTTCTCACCCAGTGCGGTAAGCGTCGAATCGGAAAGTTTCCAGTTCATCGCCGCGCCCTCAACGCTCGATCGTGCCGGTTCGGCGGATCTTCTTCTGCAATTGCAGCACGCCGTAGAGCAGCGCCTCGGCCGTCGGCGGACAACCGGGGATGTAGATGTCGACGGGCACGATGCGATCGCAGCCGCGCACCACCGAATAGCTGAAATAATAATAGCCGCCGCCGTTGGCGCAGCTGCCCATGGAGATCACATAGCGCGGCTCGGGCATCTGATCGTAGACCTTGCGCAGGGCCGGAGCCATTTTGTTGGTCAGTGTGCCCGCGACGATCATCACGTCCGACTGGCGCGGACTACCACGCGGCGCGGCGCCGAACCGCTCGATGTCATAACGAGGGTTGCCGACCTGCATCAGTTCGATGGCGCAGCAGGCCAATCCGAAGGTCATCCACATCAGCGAGCCGGTGCGGGCCCAGGTGATCAGGTCGTCGGCGGCAGCGACGACGAAACCCTTGTCGGCCAGTTGGCTGGTGACACCATCGAAGTAGGGATCATGGGTGGCGGGATCGTAGCCTTCCACTCCCGAGCGAGCGCCCATAAGCGCCGGTGGGCCGCCCGGAATGATCACTCCCATTCGAGAGCTCCCTTCTTCCATTCATAAATGAAGCCGACGGTCAGCACGCCTAGGAAACTCATCATGCTCCAGAACGCGAACTGTCCAGCTTCATGCGGCAGCTTCATCAGGGCCACGGCCCAGGGAAACAGGAAGGCCACCTCCAGGTCGAAGATGATGAAAAGGATGGAGACCAGGTAAAAACGCACGTCGAACTTCATGCGGGCGTCGTCGAAAGCGTTGAAGCCACACTCATAGGACGACAGCTTTTCCGGATCCGGCGCCTTCGGGGCTATCACCGCCGCCGCGACAATGAACAGCACGCCGATGGCGGCGGCGATGCCGAGAAAGATTACGATCGGAAGGTATTGCAGCAGAAAGGCGTTCATGTGCGAGGCTTCTACCGCATGGCGGCACGGCATTCAAACCATCTCGCGTGTGCGAAACACCGCCTCGACGATTGAGCCCAAGCTTGCGGCGCCAGTTGACGACAAGCGGCCACCGCCCTATCAGCGCCTTCTCGTTCGGATCGGCGCTTCGCCGTCGGAATGCGGGTGTAGCTCAGTTGGTTAGAGCGCCGGCCTGTCACGCCGGAGGTCGCCGGTTCAAGTCCGGTCACTCGCGCCATCCCGCCTCGCGCGGCGCACACGGAAACAGGTTTCTATTTCACCACCGTTCGCACGGGCAGCGGCACGTTGCAGATATCGATGTGGCCGGCGGCGGTCTTGTACCAGCTGTCATGCCGAAACCGGCGATTCTGAATTGCCGCGGCTAAGGCCGGGCTATCGGTTCGGAGCGCCTGAAATGAGGTTCGCTGAGCGGCCGGCAAATCAGCGGCAATTTTCACGCTCCGGATCGGGATCTTCTCGGCCTGGATCTGATAGAATCCGATATCGCCGTGCCCCCTTGGGAGCGCGGAAAAGATGTCCATGCCCTCGATCACCCGGCCGACCAGCGTGACATTGCGATCCAGCTGTCGGGGGGCCTGACCGATTACGGCGTAGAGCTCGGGTCCGCCGCCGGAATCCGCGTCGGCGTCGCGGCCCGCGCCCACCATTCCATAACAGTGGGTCAACCAAGTGAGCCCCTTGACCGGGTCGCGCCCCGCCGGGAAGCCGCCAGCGAAACCGACCAGCGGAGCATAGGTGTCCGGGTCGGGCAATGGAACGAACGGATCGGAAGCGGCGAATGGATGGTCGAACTCGGCCTTCAGGCGAAGCGCGCCCCCACCCGTGGGATGTTTCGAGTCGGCGTCGCCCCACTGGACCACATAGTTGTCCTGGGCCCGCACCACGAACAGGCCGTCGAAGAAGCCGGCCCGAACCAGGCGCTTGATGTTGGCCACGTGGGCCGGGGCGAATGCCGGCGCCAGCTCGATGACCACCCTACCTTGTGGAATGGTCAGATACACAGTGTCTTCCGGATCGATTGTCCGCCAAGCGACGGGCGGCGCGGCGGCGATAATCTGAGCCAGGCTAGGTGGTAGGATCCCCTGCGCCCGTACCGGGTGCGAGATGACGGACACCGCCAGGCACGTCGCCAAGCCGGCCGCGAGAGATGCGCGGCGCCTCCATTTCGTTTCGATTTCCTGCACGCTCGTCTCCTGACCCCCTTGGGCTAAGAGTGGGACAAGGGAGCGGCTTCGTCCATCGCTCGAACAAACAAGGAAACGCCAATGATCAAATTGACTTTCGCCCTGGTGCGTCGCGCGGATTTCACGCGCGAGGCCTTCCAAACCTATTGGCTTGAGAACCACGCGCCGTTGGTGGCCAGCGTCCGGGAGATTCTAAGAATCCGCCGGTATGTCCAACTTCATAGCGCCGCGCCGGAAATCTCCGCCGATATCCGGCGCTCGCGCCATGGTCCCGAACAGTTCGATGGCGTGGCGCAGCTCTGGTGGGATAGTTTCGACGACCTGACCGGCAACGCTGGTGACCCAAAAGCCGCCGAGGCGGGCCGGTTGCTGCTGGAGGACGAGCGGCGGTTCATCGACCTGGAAAAATCACCGTTGTGGTGGGGCGAGGAAAAGGTGATCTTTTCGACATGAACCCGCCTTGAGGCGCTTGGTTTGGGCGTAGGTTCCGATAAAATCGGTTTGAATTTCGGGAAAGTTTCATGAAACTCAAATCAGCGATGATGGTCGTCTTCGGTCTCCTGGCGGTCGGTACGGCCAGGGCGGCCGATGGCCTGGGAGCGGTAACGCCCGAGGCTCAGACCTTCCGGCTCGGCCAACTGAAGCTCGTGGCGCTCCACGACG
>JAYVYH010000105.1:0-7703 GCA_043784385.1 Caulobacteraceae bacterium
GTCGCCCGGACCGACCGCAAGCTGGCCGACGTGGACCAGGACCTTCTACAGCACAACGGTGTTTCCGAGCGCGAGGCCCGGCAGGCGGAAACCGACGCCGTTGGCGCGGAGGCCGACCGCGATGCGGCCCTACAGGCTCTCGTGGCCCTGAATGTCGATCCGGGGACCATCAAGACCCTTCAGCAAGGCCAGCCGATTTCGCGCGTCGCGGGAGTCATCCGGGCGCCGATCGCGGGCACCGTCGCGGAAAAACTGATCACACAAGGACAGCTTTTGCAGGCTGGAACGACCCCAGCTTTCACCGTCGCCGATCTGTCGCGCGTCTGGGTGATGGCGCAGATCCCGGTGTCCGATCAGGCTTCGGTCAGCCTCGGCGACCCGGCCGTGATCGAGACCGGCATCGGCGCGAGCAGCCTTTCCGGAACCGTGAACAACATTTCGGTCGTGGTGAATCCCGACACGCGCGCGGTCACCGCCCGCGTGGTCGTCGAAAATCCAGGCAGTTTTCTAAAGAAGCAGATGTATGTCCGAGTGCGGATCCAGGCCCGCCAGGCCACCGCCGGCATGCTGGTTCCGGCTTCAGCGATCCTTCGCGATGACGAGAACCTGCCGTTTGTCTACCTCGCCCAGCCCGGCGGCGGCTTCGCGCGGCGGCCCGTCACCCTGGGTGACCGTGTCGGCGACCAGTTCAATATACTGTCCGGTCTCCAGGGCGGCGACCGGATCGTGGTCGATGGCGGCATCTTCGTTCAGTTCATGCAGAACCAGTGAGCGACGCCACGCCCCCAGCGGAGAGGCCGCCGCGCAGCGCCGCGGTGATGAACCGGATCGTGGCCGCCGCGCTAGGCCAGCCTCTCCTCGTCGTCCTGGTGACCTGCGTTTTGATCGGCGTCGGACTGTGGTCGCTGAACCGCCTGGCGGTGGACGCCTATCCCGACCTTTCGCCCCCCAAGGTCGAGGTCGTGACCCAGTGGCCGGGTCATACCGCCGAAGAGGTGGAGCGGCTGATCACCGTGCCGGTCGAGATCGGCATGAACGGTATTCCGGGCACGACCAACGCCCGCTCGATTTCACTGTACGGACTGTCCGACTTCATCCTCACCTTCCACGACGGCACGGACAAATACTTCGCCCGCCAGGAAGTCTTCAACCGGCTGTCCGGTCCGAGCCTGCCAAGCGGCGTGACCCCCTCAGTGTCGCCGCTGTCCTCCCCCTCGGGCCTGATCTACCGCTACGTGCTGCAAAGCCCCGACCGCTCGCCGATGGAACTCAAGACCATTGAGGATTGGATCGTCGAGCCCGCCTACAAGACCGTCCCCGGCGTGGCCGACGATTCCGGGTTCGGCGGCGGCACGATGCAGTATCAAGCGCTGTTCGACCCGGCCCGGCTGGCGGCGGTCGGTCTGTCGGCGACGCAGGTTGAAACGGCTCTGGCGGCCAACAACGGCAACGCCGGCGGCGGCTTCTACGCGCAGGGCGGCCAGTCCTATTACGTGCGCGGCCTGGGCCGACTGAACACCCTGGAGGACATCGGCAACGTCGTGCTGGCGGTGCATGGCGGCATACCGATCCTGCTGAAGGACGTCGGTCGCGCAGTCATCGGCGTCGCGCCGCGCCTGGGTGAGTTCGGTTACGAGGCGGTCGACGACGCGGTGGAAGGCGTCATCCTGCTACGCACGGGGGAAAAGACCCAGACCGTTCTGAAGGCCGTCGAAGCCAAGACCAGGCTGTTGAACGAGAGCGTCCTGCCCAAGGACGTCAAGATCGTTCCCTTCTACGACCGAACCGATCTGATCGCGCTGACCACACGGATCGTGGAGGACAACCTGCTGCGCGGCATGGTCCTGGTGGTCGTGATTTTGATCTTTTTCCTCTACGATTTCCGAGCTGGGCTGATCGTCGCCACGACCATTCCCCTGGCGCTGCTATTCGCGTTTACCTGCCTGAATATCCAGGGCGCCTCGGCCAATCTGCTATCCATCGGTGCGGTGGATTTCGGCATATTGGTCGATTGTGCGGTGGTGATGGTGGAGAATATCTTCCGCCAGATCGCGGCGCGCGATGGCGCGCCGATCGACGTCAGGGCGATCATCCGGGATGCCGCGGCGGAGGTCGACCGTCCATTGTTCTACGCCGTCGCCGTGATCGTGGTCGGCTTCCTGCCGATCTACTTCCTGTCCGGTCCCTCCGGGACGCTGTTCAAGCCGATGGCCGACACCATGATCTTCGCCCTGATCGGGGCCTTGATCGTCACCCTGACCCTGCTGCCGGTGCTGTGCGCATGGTTCATGCGCCGGGGCGTGCGGGAGCGGCGCAGCCCGGCGTTCGAAGTCATCAAGTCGGTTTATGTGACGGGCCTCGACTTCTGCCTGGCCCATCGCTGGGGGACGACCGCCGCCTCGGCCGTCGTGCTGGCGGCCTCGCTGCTGCTGGTGCCCAGTATCGGCGCCGAGTTCATGCCGCAGTTGGACGAGGGGGCGCTGTGGGTGCGCGCCACGATGCCCTATACGATCTCGTTCGATGAATCGGCCAGGATCGCGCCCAAGGTCCGGCGGATCCTGCGGTCGTTTCCCGAAGTCACCATGGTCACCTCGGAACTGGGCCGGCCCGACGACGGCACCGACCCGACCGGCTTCTTCAACGCCGAGTTCTACGTCGGGCTCAAACCCTATTCGCAATGGACCGGCGCCTATCACACCAAGGCCGCGCTGACCGCCGCCATCAACCAGAAGCTGCAAAGCTTTCCCGGGATCACTTTCAACTACACGCAGCCGGCGGAGGACGCGGTCGACGAGGCCGAAACGGGCCTGAAAAGCGCGCTGGCCGTCAAGGTGTTCGGGCCCGACCTGGATACGCTGCAGAGCAAGGGCAAGGCCATCAAGGCGGTGATCGAGAAGGTGCGAGGGATACGCGGCGTGACGCTGGTGCGGGAGCTGGGCCAGCCCAGCCTGACCATCAGCGTCGACCGGGCCAAGATCGCCCGCTACGGCCTTAACGTCGCCGACATCAACGGACTGATCCAGACGGCGGTCGGCGGCGACGTCGCCACCCAGGTTGTGCAACAGGAAAAGCAGTTCGACCTGGTCGTGCGCCTTGAGCAGCGCTACCGGGACAACCCCGAGGCGATCGGCGACATCCTGGTCGCCACCCCGGCCGGACAGCAGATTCCGCTAAAGGAATTCGCCGACATCCGGGTGACCAACGGCGCCTCGTTCATCTATCGCCAGGACAATTCGCGCTACATCGGCGTCCAGTTTTCGGTCGAGGGCCGCGATCTGGCCGGCGCGGTGGAGGACGCCATGCGGCAAGTGGGGGGCAAGGTCGCCCTGCCTCAGGGCTACCGCCTGGACTGGGGTGGCAGCTACACCGAATACACCACATCGCGGGAGCAGCTGAAAATCATCCTGCCGCTGACCCTGGTGCTGATTTTCCTGTTGCTGTTCGCGCTTTACGGCAATTTCAAATTCCCGTTCATCACCCTGCTGGGCGTGATGCTATCGGCGCCGGTGGGCGGCATCGTGGCGCTGTGGATCACCGGCACCCCGTTTTCGGTGTCCTCGGGTATCGGGTTTCTGGCGCTGGCCGGCGTCTCGGTCCAGACCGCCGTGGTCTATATCTCGTATGTCAACGAGCTGCGCCGCGGCGGCGCGCGCCTTACCGAAGCGGTCCGAGAGGGCGCGATCCTGCGGCTGCGTCCGATCATGATGACGGCGCTGGTAGCCGCCGTGGGCCTGGCGCCGGCAGCCCTGGCCACCGGCGTCGGCGCCGACTCGCAGAGGCCGTTCGCCCTGGTCATCGTCAGCGGCCTGTTCACGCGCCTGCTGATCAGCGTCTTCCTTATGCCGGTGCTCTACACCCTGGTGGCGCGGCCCGACGATCGTCTGGAGGTATGACGCCGATCGGGAGCAACCCGTGAGGTCGAATGTCCCACGGGCTCACCGCCTGGAAGCAGTCTACTGATCGTCGTCGCCGTAAGACCCCTGGTCGTAGTAGTCGCCGTGTTGGTACTCACGGTTGTATGACCGTTGATAGGCGGGTCGAGCGTCATAACCCTGATTGCCGTAGTAGCCTTGGTTATAGTAGCGCTCATCGGGGCGGCTCCGATCATAGCCATAGCTGTATCCTGGCGTTGAATAATAGGCGTTGGACGATTGAATCCAGCGGCTTCGACTGTCGTAATAACCATACCGGCCAGGTCCACAATTCACCGTGCGGGCGCCGATGACATTGCCGGCGACCGCGCCGCCCACGCCGCCAATGATCGTTCCACCCGACCGTCCGCCGTGTTCGCCTATGGCGTTGCCGAGGAGGGCGCCGCCCAGAGCGCCGATAACGGTGCCGAGCACACGGCTGTCATGCTGTCTCTCGACGCAGCGGCTCTGGGCCTGAGCGAGGGTTGGCGCGAGCACCGTGGCGAACGCCGCCGCGGCAAGGCCGGCGAGTATGCGAGGTTTGGACATCGTTGATCTCCTTTTGCGAAACCGAAACTCCGATCGACGCGATGGATTCAAACTAGAACGATGGCGATGAACCTCGGGTGAACTCTCGATGGCCCCCTGACAACGACCACGCGCGGCGTCGGGCCAGGTCGGGCTGACCAGGCGGATGATGCGGGCGGCCCGCATCCCGCAACCGTGAGCGCGCGGCGGACGCTCCCGCTACTGGCGGCCCTTAGTTGCCGATCGCGTAGAACGTGGCGTTGTTGATTGCGTAGACTTTGCCGTCGACGCCAACCACGGTGGGCGTATAGGCCTCTGGCCGCGGCGCGTTCAGCAGGATTCCCTGGGATATGGTGTTGGTTGCGAGGTCCCACCGATAGAGATGGCCATCCTCGCTGTTGGCGAAGGCCGAGTGGGTCACCGGATCGACCACCGCGCTGTCGATACACCATTCATAGGTCTGGCCAGGCTGGCCGCCGGGGAACGGCGTCGGGCCCGCCTGGGTCATCACTTCCTTCAGGACCGTAACGGTGGTAGCCGAATAGGAGTCCGTCTGGCCGGCGCCCGGATCGAGGACCGCGATCAGGTTGTGGCCGTTGCCCGCGCCGAAGCCGGCGTAGTTGTTGTATTTGGTCATCAGCAGATAGGTCGACGCGCCCTTGTAGAACGGGGCCGCGGAGGCCGGGATGATCGAGGGCGTGTTGTCCCAGCCGAACGACCCCGGCGTCTTGACCTGCGCCAGAGTCGCGTCGAAGTGCAGCAGCCAGCCGCGGCCATTGTGGTACGGGTAGACGTTCGAGAGCACGCCCATATAGACGTCGCCGTCCGGTGCGATCGCCGGTGACGCGGTGCTGTCATCGTTGAGGGCCGCGGCGCCGCCGGTGGAGGGGTCACTGAGGAAGGCCTTGTATTTCGGCGCCAGCGTCTTCGCGTCCAAACCCAGCAGATAGCCCGAGAAACCCCTGTTCGGGCCGTTGCTGACGGCCACATAGACCGTCTGTTGGTCGGTGGAGATCGCCGGCGCGCTGTTGGTCTGGACCTTGATCATCGCTGGATCTCCCGACGCCGCGGCGGCGCTGATCCAGGTTCCCTTGCCGTCAGACCCCACGCGGGCGACGCCGCTGGTCATTCCGTTAGGCGCTTGGCCGGTCACCGTGAACCCGAAATAGATGTTACCGGCCGCGTCGGCGGTGAGGGGTGTGTCGATGCGCACGGCGGCCTGATAGGCGGCCGGGTTCGTGTTGAACGTCGACTTCCCGTAAAAAACCACTAGGCTCGCGACGCCGGTCGCCTCATCGGGTGTGTCGCGATAGCGAAGCACGCCGCCGCCAAGGGCATAGTAGAGACGGTTCGAGGCGGTCAGCACCGGGCCGTAGCTTGGGACCCAGTCGTGGGGCGGGGGCAGGTAGTTGGAGGTCGCCGACCAGACCAGAGCGCCGGAAGCCGAATTGCGAGCCTCGACCCTGAAGCCGGCGGTCGACCCGCCCTTGACCGGCAGGATCAGCGTGTTGGCCGCGGTGATGATCGGCGAGCCATAGTGGACCAGCAATTCGCCGCCGGTCAGTTGCGGCTTCACATCGATCGGCGTGGTCCAGACGATCCTGTTCAGCTTCTGCGCCGCCGCCGGGGCCACCGCCGTGTGCTGGGCGTTGCCGGCGTGCCCCTGCCAGGCCGCCGCGCTCGCGTGAGGCGCGATCGCACCGAAAAACAGGGCTGATGCAATTGAAATTCGCTTCATGGCAACTCCGCACTCGACCAACGACGGCGCGACCGAACGCCTGGATCAGATGTGCAGGCTTTTGTCCCGAGGCGCAAACTCCGCCACCAGATCGTATCGATCACCCGGAAACAGCTGGCGGACGTAGGTGACGGGATCGGCCTGGCGCCAGGTCCAGCGCTCGACCTGCAGGCACGCCAGCACGCGGGGAACGCCGAGCGCCGTCGCCAGGTCGCCGGCCTGCCGGGCCGTGATGCGGTGGCGGGCCATCGTCCAGGGAACATTGTCCAGCAGCCAGGAGCCCGGCGAGCGCTCGCCGAAATCCGCGTCGGCCGCCCCGGGCGCGGCGTCCAGGCTGATCAGGCGGTGCTCATGGGCGAACGGCCGGTCCGAGGCGACGTGGACACCGTCGATGGCGACGCGAGCGCCGATATCGGTGAACCGGATATCCAGGTCCTCTCCGGCCGCGAGCCGCCGCCGCGCGGCGAACTCGAAGCGATAGGTCTCGCCCCGCGCCAGGATCACGGCGGAGATATCGGGAATTTCCAGCACTGCCGTGCGGACTTGCGGACGGGCCACGAACGAGCCGGCCTTCTTGCGCCGTTCGATCAGGCCTTCGGACACCAGGGCGCCGATCGCCTTGCCCACGGTCATGCGGGCGCAGCCATATCGCTCCATCAGCTCCCGCTCGGTCGGGATTCGATGCCCCGGCGCCCAGTCTCCGGAGCGGATGCGGCTTTCCAGCTCACTCCGAATTTGCTGGTCCAGGGTCAGCGTCACGCGGCTAGCAGCCCGGTGATCGCCTGGCGATAGCGGCGGGCCACGGCGTCGGCGGCGCGATGCCGGCCATGTTCCACGACCTTGCTTCCGAACCGCCAGACCGTGTCGACCACGCCGGCGCTGCTCGCGAAGATCCAGCCGTCGAGCAACGCGTCGGCCGACCGCCCGACCAGCGCCGGGTGGTCCAGATCGAGGGTGACGATGTCGGCCGCCGCGCCGACTTGTAAGCCCCCGCTCTCGATGCCCAGCGCCTGCCACCCACCGGCCGCCGCGCCGCGGAACAGCTCGCCCCCCGCCGAGCCGCCCTCGCGCATCGCCAGCACGTTGCGGCTGCGGCGGGTCAGCCGCTGAGCGTATTCCAACAGCTTCAGCTCGCCGGCGGCGTCGATGGCGATGTTGGAATCGGTGCCGACACCGAAGCGTCCGCCGCGGCCCAGGTAGTTACGCGTTCGAAACACACCGTCGCCCAGATTGGCCTCGGTGATCGGGCATAGCCCCGCCACCGCGCCGCTTCTGGCCAGAGCCGCGACTTCGCCGTCGTCGAGGTGGGTGGCGTGCACCAGGCACCAGCGGCGATCGATGGCGTGATGGCTCATCAGCCACTCGACCGGGCGGACGCCGGACCAGGCGACGCACGCGTCGACCTCTTTCACCTGTTCGGCGATATGGATGTGGACCGGCCCACCCGCGGTTAGGCGCAACACCCGCCGAAGTTCGTCCGGCGTCACGGCGCGCAGGCTGTGCGGCGCGACGCCCTGGTTGGCGTC
>JAYVYH010000106.1:0-5284 GCA_043784385.1 Caulobacteraceae bacterium
AAAGAATGGCACCGTCCGGCCGCGTGCCTCTCCCGGCCGGACGTTATCTGAAGACTACTTCGACGCCTTGACCAGCTTTTCCATCGCCTTTTCTAGCCGGGCGAAACCGGCGGTCATGCAGGCCATCATTGCCTCGGCGTCAGCGCTGGCGGCCTGGCTCATCTTGCCCGAAGGCTTACGGCCCATGTCCCGCACACAATCATAAGCATCGCGCAGGCGCCGACCACTGTCTTTTTCCTCGGCGATATACCAGTTCATCAGGTTGGCGGTCATCGGATCGAATTCGCCCTCGGAAATCCGGCGACGGATTTCAGCGAACGGATCTGCCTCTTCTTCGCGCGCCGCCGGAATCTTTTCCAGGTCGCCGATGTTGGGATTGGCGAGCTTGGCCAGTTGTTCGCCATCGCGGGGATTGGCCTTTGGTTTCAGGCTGAAGCCCAGTTCAGAGATGCGGCGGCAAAACACGTCGCCGTGACTGCGCTCGCGAGCCGCGACCAGACGCAGGGTGCAAGCCAGGTCGGCGTTGGGCGTCGCGTTCGCCCAGGCCTCCAGATAGACCCCCGCGGCGCTCTCGGCCAAGGAGATGGCGTTCAACAGGCCCAGGTAGCTTGGCTTTTCCAGAGTGGCAGCGGTAGCCATGTTTGTCTTCCTCCAATTGGGCGGCGGCTTGGTCGCACAGCCTCTGTCGATACCCTACGCCCACAACGGACAGCCCCGCAACTGAGGGCCGGAGCACCGCCTCTGAGTAGTTTCCGAACCTGACCCCACGACGCAGAAATCAATACGAACACTATAGGTCTTACCGTCTCAAGGCGGTGACGACGATCGCTGCGGTCAATAAAGCAGCGAATGAAACACCTGTAGGGGGTCGAGGTGTTCGATCTCATCGCGGCCCAGCTCAACCATTTCAAGGAACCCATCGGCACACGCGTTCTGTTCGACGGCCCGCCGGCTCGGCTGAAACCAGCGGCCGCTCAGGGGATCGGCATGGCGCTGCATGAATTCGCCACCAACGTCGTCAAATCCGGGACCTTGTCCAGCAGTGAAGGGCGGTTGAAAATCGCCCAGCGAGTCGCCGTCGAAGGCACGCCAGCGTTTTCAACGTCCTGGCTCGAGGAGGGTAGTCCAAATGTGACCGCCCCGGTCCAGAAAGGTTTCGGCGAAATCGTCATTGGGCACATGGCGGTAGCGGCCGTCCAGGACGCGACGGATATTACTTATGCGGAAAACAGATTTTCATGCCGACTTGGCGGGATGCTTGAAGCCGTTATTACCGAATAAAAAGGTGTCAAACAAATATTGAATCGAAACTGCAGCCTTGCTGCTCGAAAATGCACTCCGTTTTAGTCGTTGAAGATGAACCCATGCTGGCGTTCGTTTTGGAAGAAACACTTCTGGAGGTTGGATTTGACGTAGATGATGCGGCGGGAAGACCTGATTACGCGCTTCTGGCGATCGAAACCGGCGGCTTCGACGCCGCCGTCCTCGAAGCCAATCTCGCCGGCGCTGGCCGCGCGCGGTCTGCAGTTCATCGTCGTCTCGGGCTATCTGCCGGCCCAACAGCTGGGCGATCGAAGGGAACTTCTTAAGGCTTTGAACAGCACTCTTCTACCGCCCGCCTGGACCGGTCCGGAAGGACGTCCTGGTTTCGAATATTCAGGCAGCGAGCAGTTCGCGGAATGCCTGTGCGACAGCGGTTTCGTTAATGGGTTTGCCAAATAGTCGCTCATGCGGGCCGCATGACGGGCAGGCCTCGGGCATCGCGGTGATGAAGATCACCGGGATGGCGCCATGCCGCTCGTGAATGGTCTGGACTGCGACAGGCCCGCTGCCTTGCCTCAGACTGACGTCGGATGTGATGACGGCCGGAGGATTGGCAGAAGCGGCCTCGATGGCCTCGACCTCGGTCTCCGCGATAGCGACCGATGTGGCGCCGTGCGCCTCCAGCAGCATCTGGAGGTGCAGGGCGACCCGGGGGTCATCCTCGATGATAAGCACGTGACACACGGCAATGGGCCTTCCCGAACGGTCCTATAGTGCCTGGCGGCGTTAAAGGTTCATTGGCTTTCCTAAGGGCATCAGAAACGCAAACCTCGTCCCACCGCCGGATGAAGAGGCGGTCATCTGGCCAGCGTGCGCGATGGCTATTTCCGCACCTACCTACAAACACAGGCCCAAACCCTGTTTGTAGCGAGCAAAGTCGCTGCGTGAAAAAGGTTCGAACAGCCGACCGAGCGTCTCTGTAGGAATATCATCGCCGGAATTGCTCACCGACAAATCCAGCATATCGCCATACAACGATCTCCGGACCTTCACCGGGCTATCTGGTGATCAGTGTTTCAGGGCGTTGCCCAGCAGATTGGAGAACAGCTGGGCAATGCGTCCAGGGTCAAAGTCCACCGGCTCCTCCAGCGAGAACGCCGTTTCGATGGATCGTTCAGGGAAACTCAACCGCAGTTCGGTGATCACCTGTTCAAGCGCCGGCTGGATCATTGCGACGCGCCGCTCGGGGGCAAATCCGCCACCGAGCCGTCCGCGCGCGAAATCCAGCACGTTATCAATCAATCCGGCCATTCACCGGACACTCTTCTGCATCATCGTGGTGATGAAAAGCGCCTTCTCGGCGTCGGGCCCGCGCTGCAGAATTCTTGTCCCCGCGTCGATCGACGCGAGTGGATTGCGCAGGTCGTGGCCAAGAACAGCGACGAATTGCTCGTGCAAAACGGCAATCTTACGCTAGTTGACGAGACCCGCTTCGCTGTCGGCAAGCCTCTCATAGGAATCCAGCTGCGCGGCGATCAGTTCGGCGAATAGCCGAAACATGCCGATGATTTTCTGGTCATCAAGCGGTGCGGGCCGAGGATCGATGGCGCAGAGCGTCCAGAACAAAGCCCCGTCCAGGCGGAAGACGGGAACCGACATATAGCTTTGGAAACCATACAGGGCCGGAGTATTGTGGTGGCTGTACTCAGCGTTCTTGGCCACACGACTTTGAGAATGCAGGGCACCGCCGATGCACGGCTGATTGCCGCGACGTCGGCTACAAAGTCCTCCGGCGCAGTCGATGATGACAGAACTACACCCCACCGCTTCTACTTCCGCCGGCGACGGCCCGCAGGCGGAATTGCTCACAGGTTAATTGACACGGCAATCTCGCGGCGCGTTCAGCTCAATCTCGAAGGCGACGCGTTGGGGTCCTGTGCGCCCCTCCCGGCTGGCGCGAGGAGAACGACGATATGGCCGACTGGTCCCCCTCAACCTATTTGAAGTTTGAAGACGAGCGCACGCGCGCCGCGCGCAATCCGCTGGCTCAGGTTCCGGGCGGGCCTTGGCGCCGGATCGTTGATGTCGGCCGCGGCCCCGGCAATTCGACGGACCTGCTGGCCGAACGCTATGCGGATGCCGAGATCCTGGGTCTCGACAATTCGCCGGCCATGCTGGAGGCGGCGCCTGCCGAGTCCGAGGTTCGAAATGGCCGACGCCAACCATTGAACGCACGACTCGGACGTCGACCTGATGTTCGCCAACGCCACCTGCCAATAGATTCCGGGCCACAAGCAACGAGTGGCGAAGGCACTGGCGGGCGCGGCGCGCAACCCCCTGCCCTCGGCTCAGGTCTACCATGAGGCGCTGGCCCCCCTGGCCGCATGGGTCGACATCTGGCGCACCACCTACAACCATGTTCTCGCCGACGCGCCAGCCATCATCGAATTCGTCAGCACAACCGGACTGCGGCCGTTCGTAGATCCGCTGTCGGAACCAGAGCGCCGGGACGTCCTCGGCCGCTAGACCGACCAGATCGCCAAGGCCTATCCGCCCATGATCGACGGCAAAGTGATGCTGCGCTTCCATCGCCTGTTCATCGGCGCCAGGCGGTGAGAAGTCCCTATCGACAGGCGGCTCGCCGTAGGGGAAAGAGCCCGATCGCTCCTTATCCGCCTGTGGGAATGCTGGCCCGCTTACGAGCGGCGCGGGCGGGAACCGTGGAGGTGGCGCCCGGTGCCGATCTGGCCGAGCCGACCGGCGAACCGTGGAACGCCGAACAGTCATGATGTTGACGCATACGAGGACGCCCGTCCTTCAAACCAACACCACGAGTTCAGAATACACCGCCAGCATCGCGTCTGACATGAACAACCGCGCCGGTTCGGTGATCGCCTGGGCGACCAGCAGCCGGTCGAACGGGTCGCGGTGATGATGCGGCGGTGTCGCGACCACGAGCGCCGCGGCGGATCGCACGGGCACTTCTCCGAATCCAGCGGCCAGGGCGACTTCGACGATCGCGCTTGGCGACACGTTGAAATCGGCGCGGCCCACGGCGGCCTTGATCGACATCTCCCGGATACTGGCGGCGCTGAAAAATACCGTATGGTCGGGGTTTTTCAGCATATCTCAAACACTCGCGCTCAAACGGGCCGGCTGGATCAGCGCCCACAACAGGATGTGAGTGTCGAGCTGCAGCCGCACTCAGCGCCCCTCGAAGGCGTCGATCAGGTTGTCCGGCGGCGGCGCATCGAAATCCGGCGGCACGACCGCCACTCCGGTCAGGGCGCCCAGGCGCCGCTTCGCCCGTCCCTCAGCCGGCGACAACGGAACCAAGCGGGTCATCGGCTTTCCCGCCTTGGCGATCAATATTTCCTCACCCGCCGCGGCGTGGTCGACCAATCATGACAAATTCGCCTTGGCGGCGTCCGCATCGAAGGCCAGGATGTTCTCCCCGAACTGCTCCGCGACCGTCGTCAGCCACGTCTCCAGTACACGCGCCTGATCGAGGTCGCCGCGATGGCGGATGAGCTCCAAGTCCCGGCGCAACCCACCCATCACGATCGCCGGCAGACAGCGGCGCGCACACGCGGCGGCGTGGTGATCGAAGAACGCGGTGACACCCGGATTCGCCCTCGCCTTTTTCCGGGCTTCGCTGACGACGTTGGTGTCAATCAAATACAATTGGCGTTTCCGCCGGGGCGTCCGGCCGTTCGAAGTCGGCGTCGTCGCCGACCTCGGGCACCGGCGCCAGAACCTCGGCGAAACTGCGTCGACGCGGACGACTCAGCGCGGCAGCCAGGATTTCCCAGTGCTCGGCCTCCGCGCTACGCCCGTGTGCGCCGGCCCGCGCTTTTCAGCGCCCGAACGAGCGCGTCACTGACACCACGCACCTGTAGATTCACCATCCGGTCGATCCATACAATCAACGATAGCGATGATATTATTCCTTGCTCGGCTTCCGAGACTAAAAGCGGAATCAGGCTTGACAACATATCCATAATGTATTTCATATTGCAAA
>JAYVYH010000107.1:0-16077 GCA_043784385.1 Caulobacteraceae bacterium
GACCAGGTCGACCCCGGTCTCGTCGATGGCCCGCGTAAAACCGGGCTTGGCGCCGAAGGCCTCAGCGATGGAGTCCAGGCAGTTTGCGAGGTAGTTCTCGACGAGCTTTACGGCTTGGTCGCCGCACCCGCGCGCCGCGCCGCGCTGCGCCGGCCGGAAGAGGATCGCCTCCTGGCCCGGCGCCGGAGTGATGGACATAGCTCGGTCTCTCCCCCATCCATCTACCCCCGAGCGAGAGGGCGCGGGGGTAGATGGATTGAAACGCAGACCACCAGTTTCTCAAGTCCCTACGGTGCTTTAACCCTTATGGAGGAGTCGCGAACGGGTCAAGCGGGGGTGGTCGCCCGCCGCCGATGGCGCTGCGAGTGCCGGTGCGGCTCCGGTCCCTTTGCGAGGCCATGTCGTTGTCCTATGCCAAGGCGTGGCGGCGCGTGGCCCTCATGAAGCTGTTTGGATTTGTAGAGGAGAGCAAGGGGGGGTGATCGCCAGTCAATGTTACAACTGATAGGCCCGTGCCTTGAGGTTCGGGATATCGTAGAGGCCGTCGAATTCCGGGTCGCGGAATATGACCGTGCGCCGGCTCGCCGAATAGGCCGCGACGTCGAGGCGGCCGAACATGCGGCCGTCTTTGAACCGGACTGGCTCGTCGAAGACCACGGTCTGGCCGGGCCGGGGTTTGGCAGCAAAGCTCTTTGGCGGTCGGCGTCTGCCGCGCCGCGGATCTTGCGGCGCCCGAATCTCGACCACGCCGAACGTCGGCCAGCCAGTCTTGGGCGATCACGCGTGCCTGTTCGGCGGTGATCTTGCCGAACTGACCGACGGCCGGTTTACGGCGTTTATCGTTGGCGGCGGTGTAGGCGACCATAAACGTCTTTCAGCCCGTCGGCATAACTTTCAGCAAAAAACCCGGGACCGAGGTGTCACGGATTTCGTAAACGTGGTTCGCGGGCAGCGTGGCGGCCGCAATGGTTTTGGTGAGCTTGATTTTCGGCACTTGAAGCCTCCTTTTCGGGCCTGATTGAAGTGCCAAATAGGCGCACCTGGAAATCAAACCCTGGCGTGTGGATGGCGGTTATCGTTTGCCGAAAATAAGAAATATTGCTATGAATATAAGATTGTTGCCGTGCAAACGGCGACAGATGCTGTAGCGCTACGTCTACATTCTCAAAAACCTCGACGACGCGGAAGGCTTCTAAGTCGGCGTCACGAGCGATCTCCGCCCCCAGCTGAAGAAGCACAATGCTGGCGAGGTGCCGCACACTTCGAAATTCGCGCCATGGCGCGTCAAGACCCATGTCGCCTTCTCGGACGACGCTCAGGCCGCTAGCTTCGAGCGATATCTGAAATCGGGATCGGGCCGGGCGTTCGCGAGGAAGCGCCTTTAGTCCAGAAATAGGATTGAGGTTGCCACGACGGGTGACCACCCCTTGACGCCACGCTCCCCGCTCCCGCAACCTGTGAGCAAGGATCGTCGGCCCAACGCAGGCGGGGTCCAAGGGAGCCGCGCCAGCCATGATCAGAACGCCGATTTCGGCCGACTCGCACATCACCGAGCCGCCCAACTGCTACATCGACTATATCGAGCCGGCGTTCCGTGATCGCGCGCCGGTGATGAAGACCCTGCCCGGCGTGGGCTCGGCTTTCATCATCGACGGCATGCCGGGGCCGGTGGCCATGGGTCTGGTGGCGGCGGCGGGCAAGGATCCGGCCGACATCACCACCGACGGGGTGGCGTTCGAGGACCTGTGGCGCGGTGGCTGGGATCCGAAATTCCGCCTGGCCGACCAGGATCGCGACGGGGTCGGCGCCGAGATCATCTATCCCACCGTCGGCATGCTGCTGTGCAATCACAAGGACTTCGACTACAAGAAGGCCTGTTTCGAGGCCTACAACCGCTGGCTGTCGGACTACTGCTCCGAGGCGCCGGATCGGCTCCACGGCATGGCCCAGGTCTCCATGCGCACCCCCGAGGACGGCGTCGCCGAACTCAAGGCCGTCAAGGCCATGGGCTTCAAGGGCGTGATGATGCCGGGCGATCCGGCCGTCGAGGACTATGACAGCAAGGTCTATGACCCGGTGTGGGCGACGGCGGTGGAGCTGGGCTTGCCGCTCAGTTTTCATATCCTGACCACACGATCCGGCCCGATGTCGCAGGCGACCCGCGGGCCGCGCATCAACAGCTTCATGTCGATCATCCGCGGTTGCCAGGACATCCTGGGCACGCTGATCTTCGGTGGGGTGTTCGACCGCCATCCCGGCCTGAAGGTGGTATGCGTGGAGGCCGACGCCGGGTGGGCGCCGCACTACATGTACCGGATGGACCACGCCTATAATCGCCACCGCTACTGGATGAAGGCCCCGCCGCTGCAACGCCTGCCCAGCGAGTATTTCGCCGAGCACATCTATGTGACGTTCCAGGACGACTGGGTGGCGTTCAAGACCAAGGATCTGTGCAACGTGCGCCGCCTGATGTGGGCCAGCGACTTTCCGCACTCCGATTCCACCTGGCCGCATTCGCAGGCGATGCTCGACGATCACACCAAAGACCTGACAGAGCAGGAGCGCAACTGGATCTGCCACGACAACGTGGCGCAGCTCTATGGGCTCAACGCATGAGTGAAGTCTGGAGCGGCGAGCGCTACCTGGAGGCGGCCGAACTGCACACGCGCATCGCCCGCGTGGCGGCCGGCCTGGAAAACCTGGGGGTCGGCGGCGGCGACGGTGTGGCGATCTATCTGCGCAACGATTTCCCGTTCTTCGAGGCCAGCGGCGCGGCCGGCGCCCTGGGCGCCTACGCCGTGGCGGTCAACTGGCACTATACGGTCGAGGAAGCGCGCTATCTGTTCGAGGACTCCGGGGCCAAGGTCGTGGTCGTCCACGCCGACCTGCTGGCGCCGGTGCGTTCGGCGATCCCGCTAGGCGTCCAGGTGCTGGTGGTCCCCGTTCCCCCCGAAATCCAAACCGCTTACGGCCTGCCGGATGAACTTTGCCGCGTGCCGGACGGCATGACCGACTACAACTTCTGGCGCGACGGCTTCGCGCCCCGCACGGCCCCGCCGCTGCCCGCGCCCAGCGCGATCATCTACACCTCGGGAACAACGGGCCGGCCCAAGGGCGTCAAGCGCGCGGCCCTGGCCGAAGACCAGGCGGCGGTGGGGCGGATGCTGGCCCAGTCCTACGGGTTCACCGACTATCTTGACCCGACCAGTGGCAAAAGCACGTCGGAGATCGTCACCGCCGTGGTCGGGCCGATCTATCACTCCGCCCCCAACGCCCACGCCAATTTCGCGTTTCGCAACGGCGCCAATGTGATCCTGACTCCACGCTTCGACGCCGAGGATCTGTTGCGGCTGATCCAGGCGCGGCGGATCACCCACCTGAACATGGTGCCGATCATGTTGAACCGACTGCTCAAGCTGCCCAAGGAAATACGCGAACGCTACGACGTCTCTTCCCTGCGGTTTGTCGCCCACGCCGCCGCGCCGGTGTCGCCGCCGATCAAGCGGGCGATGATCGAATGGTGGGGACCGGTGATCAACGAATACTATGGCTCGACCGAGATGGGCAACGTCACCTTCTGCACGGCCGAGGAGTGGCTGGCCCATCCTGGAACGGTCGGTCGCCTGATGCCGGGCGCCAAGGTGCGGGTGGTGGACGCGGACGGTAACGACGCGCCGGCCGGGACGCCGGGCGAGGTGATCGGCCGCCAGCCCGGCATGGGCGAGTTCACCTATCAGAACGACCCGGCCAAGCGCCGGGCGATGGAGAAGCAGGGCCTGATCACACCCGGCGACATCGGCTATTTCGACAACGACGGCTTTCTCTACCTGTGCGACCGGGCCAACGACATGATCATCTCTGGCGGCGTGAACATCTATCCCGCCGAGATCGAGGCCGAACTTCACAAGATGCCCGAGGTCGCCGATTGCGCCGTGTTCGGTATTCCCGACGACGACTTCGGCGAGGCGATCTGCGCGGTGGTCCAGCCGCAACCGGGAACCGAGCTCACCGAGGCTGACGTGAAAGCCTACCTTCGCCAGCACGTCGCGGGCTACAAAGTGCCCAAGCGGGTCGAATTCGCCGCCGATCTGCCGCGCGAGGATTCAGGCAAGATCTTCAAGCGCAAGCTGCGCACCCCCTACTGGGAAGGAACCGGCCGTTCGATCTGAGCGGAACGTTCAAGCCTTGAGGTGTCGAACCCATGAGCAGCCTCGCGCCGATCGCCAGAGCCAGGACGGGCGGCTTGACCAGCGCGCCGACCTTCAGGAAGCGGCCAGAAGCCGACGGTTTCGCCTTCCCGACGGATTGCGGTCAACCACAGGATGGTGGCCAGGATCGACAGCGCCGACGGCGCCGCGAAACTCGCCGGGTTGGCGGTGAAGGCGCAAACGAACGGATAGGGCAGGGGGTCGACCTTGGCCTTCCGGGTCGCGGCGTAGACAGCCGGCGTCAGCACCACGGCCGTCGCATCGTTCGACAGAAAGTCGTGACCAGCACCCCGACGCCGTAGATCAGCAGAAACAGGCGTGTCGGCGAGCGGTTGGCCCTGTTCACCGCATGAGCCGCCAGCCAATCGAACACGCCCTCTCGCCGGGCCGTTTCCGACACCAGCATCATGCCGGTCAGGAACAGATAGATATCGAACCCCTTGCCGACCGCCTTCAAGCCGTCGTCGCAGGGCAGCAGGCCCAGCGCCAGGACAAGCGTCGCGCCGGCGACGGCCCAGATGGCCACGCGGTCACGCCGGCGGTGGCGTCAAAGTGCTCGAGCGGTCATGAAGTCTCAGTCGCGCTCGGCGGCCTAGACCAGCAACCTCGCCCGGATGGCCTGCCGCATATCGTCTGTCAGCCCCGCCACCTCGGCCAGATAGGCGTCGGTGTCGCCGTGCTGTTCGGCGATCGCGCCGAAGGCGGCGTCGAGCCAGGCCGGGTCGACCGACAGCATGGCCCGCAGCAGGTCGGGAGACGGTGTGCGGCCCTGGGTCTCCTCGAATTGCGCGGTCAGTTCGGCCATCCGCGCGTCGGCGCGGTTGTGGCGATTGGTGGCCAGGTAGTCCTCCCGGATGTCTTCGGGCGGTGCTCCCAGCACGTGCAGGGTCAGGGCGCAGATAAAGCCGGTGCGGTCCTTGCCTGCGTGGCAATTGACCAGAATGGGCCGGTCCAGATCCGCCAGCAGGGTGAAATACTCGCGATAGACCGCCACATAGAACGGATCGAACGGATAGTAGCGATAGCCAACGATCATCTGCTCGCCGACGCGCGCCGGGGTGGCGTCAGGCTCTGCCAGGAAGGTCAGGTGCGGCGCGACCAGCTGGTCGGTGGGGCCGCGATGTTCGATCAGCCGCGCGCCGGGCGTGTTCGGCCGGCGGGCCGGGTCGCGCGCCCGTTCCGGCGGACGGCGCAGATCGACGAACAGGCCGAAGCCCAGAGCCGCCAGCTGCTCCAGATCGGCGTCGGACGCCGCCGCATGGTGGCCCGACCGGAACAGCCGCCCCTGGCGAATCCGCCGCCCGTCGGCGCCGATCCCGCCGCCGAAATCGCGAAAGTTCACCACGCCCTCCAGGTCGATCGCGCTCATGTCTGTCCGCTCCTGGCTACCTGGCCGCTAGAAGCATGGCGTGGACCGCCGCGTCCAGCCCGGCCGCTCTCGACGGCGGGTCGGCGATCGGTCCGTCTCTCTACCGAATCGGCGACGTCGTCACACGCAACGCTGAGCGCCTCGCGCCCGAGGATCGGCTTACCCTGCGGCAGTTCGTGGACGGCCTGCCCCGGCGGTTCGCAGACATCGCTGCCTGCGGTCTGCCCGACAGCTTCGTGCATGGCGACTACCATCCTGGAAACCTGCGGGGGGAGGGGGACAGTCTGACCGTGCTCGACTGGGGAGACTGCGGGGTCGGCCACCCATTGCTGGATCAACCGGCCTTTCTTGGCCGTATTCGCGCCGACGCCGTCGAAGTCTGTCGCCGGCGCTGGCATGACGCCTGGAGGGCCGTGGCCCCGGGATCAGACCCGGATCGGGCATCGTTGCTGCTTGGGCCGGTGGCCGCCGCGCGGCAGGCGGTGAACTTCGAGGGTTTTCTCGACAACATCGAACCCTCTGAACACCCCTACCATCGCGATGATCCAGGCGAACGGCTGACCGTCGCTGCCACGCTGCTCAGGGCGGAGAGCTGACAGAGCCGCCAGCGTTCAGGGCGGGTTCAGTTTTGGACGGTTAGGTCGACTGTCCAAACGGCGACGAACGAGCGGAAATCGACAATGTCCAATATGCTGAACGCGGTCGCGGCCGCTCTGACGATAGGGATGGCCGGAGCCACGGCCGGCGCGGCGCTCGCCCAGGTCTACTATGGCCCTGGCCCCTACGCGCGCATCTATCCCCCTGCCTATCACCGCCCATACTATGCTCCGCGGTATCGAGGCGGCGTCGTGGTGGTCCCGCGTTACGGGTACGGTCCCTACGGTCTGCCGCCAGTCTATTACGGACCGCCCGGCCCGCCGCCGCCACCTCCGCCACGGCCCTATCCGCAACCGGAGCCCCGGCAACTGGAGCCTCAGGCGGCGATCACACCGCAAGATTTCGTGGTCTATTTCCCTTTCGACAATGCCCAGATCACGCCCGACGCCCGGTCGGTGGTCCAGGCGGCGGCGGCGTATGAGCGCCAGAACCCGGGCGCCCGCGTAACCATCGTCGGCTACACCGACGCTAGCGGTTCGGAAGGTTACAATCAAACCCTGTCCGAGCACCGTTCCCGAGCGGTTCGCTCGGCGCTGCAGGCCGCCAACGTGCGCGATATCGACATGGATTGGAGGGGTAAGCACGACCTCGCCGTAGTCACGCCCGATGGTGTCAAGGAGCCCTTGAACCGACGCGTCACCATCGTTGTGCAACCGCCCGCCTGATCGAAGCCTGATCAAGTCTTGGCGTTTGGCTCCGATCGGGTCTAGCCTCCCGATGTTGTGACGACGCCCCAGCCAAGAGGGCGCGCCAGACTGGTCGAGGACGGGACGAGGCGCGGAGATGATTAAGGCGAAGACCGGCGCTGTTATGGCCGCCGCTGCCTTGGCGGGACTGTTGATCATGACCGCTGCCCAGGCGGTGGCCAGTCCTACCAGGAACGCCGGCCACCCCGATCTCAACGGCGTCTGGCAGGTGCTGAACACCGCCAATTTCGACATCCAGCCTCACATGGCCCGCGCCGCGATGGCGCTGCGGCCCGGACCCAACGGCCAGGTGCCCGACAAGCCGGTCCTGGCCTTGGGCGCCGTGGGCTCCGTGCCGGCTGGGTTGGGCGTGGTCGATGGTGGCGAGATTCCCTATAAGCCCGAGGCCCTGGCCAGGAAGGTCGAGAACCAAGCCCACTGGCTGGAGCGCGACCCGGAGATCAAATGCTATCTGCCGGGGGTGCCTCGGGCGACCTACATGCCCTATCCGCTGCAGATCTTTCAGAGTCAGAGCGCTTTGCTGATCGCCTATGAATACGCGGGCGCGGTGCGCAACATCATGTTCACCGACCCCGGCCCAGCGCCGGTGGACGCCTGGATGGGTCAGTCGGTCGGCCACTGGGAGGGCGACACCCTTGTGGTGACGGTCACCGACCAGAACGACTCCACCTGGTTCGATCGGTCCGGCGACTTCCATTCCGACCAACTCAAGGTGGTGGAACCTACACCCCCTCCGGGCCGGACACCTTGCGCTATGAGGCCCAGATGACCGATCCGGAGGTGTTCACCCGGCCCTGGACGATGCACATGACGCTCTATCGCCGGGTAGGCGAGGACGCTCGCCTGCAGCAGTTCAAGTGCGTCGAGTTCGTCGAAGAGTTGATGTACGGAAACCTGCGTAAGGAGCCGTTGAAATGAATCCCTTCATCCGCGCTCTCGCGATCGGCGCCCTGACCCTGGCGGCGATGACGGGTCCCGCCCTGGCCGCCGCGGAGCCCCCCTATCATGCGCCTCGGACCGCGTTTGGCGATCCTGATCTCCAGGGCCTGTGGACCAACGCCTCGATCACCACCCTCGAGCGGCCGCCCTGGGCGACCAAGGCGGTGCTGACGCCGGAAGAGGCGGTCAAGGCCGAGGCGATGTACCGGGGCTGGCTGGCCGACAACGACAAGACCGCCGCCGCACCGTCCACGGACAAGGACGATCCGGGCGGATACAATTCGTTCTGGCTCGATCCGGGAACCAAGTTCGGGGTGGTGCGCGGCGAGATCCGCACCTCCTGGATCGTCGATCCGTCGACTGGCCACATTCCCTATTCGCCCGAGAGTGGGCGCGACGCGATGATGACGGGCATGCGCCAGTTTCGCGATTTCACCGGCCCGGAGGTGCGGTCCCTGGGCGAGCGGTGCATCGTCGGCTACGGCTCGACCGGTGGGCCGCCGATGCTCAACGTCCTGTATAACAACAACTATCAGATCGTTCAGTCACCGGGCTTCGTGGTCATCGTGGTGGAGATGAATCACGACGCGCGGATCATCCGCCTGGGCGGAACCCATCCGCCGGACAACATCCGTCCATGGATGGGCGATTCCGTTGGCCACTGGGATGGTGACACCCTCGTGGTCGAGACCACCAATCTCAATCCCGGCCAGCGCTTCACCGCCGATATCCGCCACCGCATCTATCTGGCCCCCAATTCCAAGGTGACTGAGCGCTTCACCCGCGTCTCCGAGCACGGCATCCTCTATGAGTTCAAGATCGAGGAGCCCCACGCCTACACCCAGACCTGGCGGGGCGAGATACCGATGCACGCCACCAAGGGACCGATGTACGAATACGCCTGTCACGAGGGCAACTATTCGCTGCCCGGCATATTGGCCGGCGCCCGCGCCGAAGAGAACAGCGCGGCCATGGCCGCCGCTGGAGGATCGAAATCGAAATGACCTTGATGCGCCGCATCGCCGCCGGCCTAGCCCTGGCGGCTTTTGGCCTCGCAGCCCCCGCTGTCCAGGCCCACCACGCCTTTGCCGCCGAGTTCGACGGCAAGGCCCCGGTGCTGCTGCGCGGCAAGGTGACCAAGGTGGAGTGGATCAATCCTCACACATGGATCCACATGACCGCCGCGGCCGGCGGGGTCGGGCCGGAACGCGAATGGATGGTCGAGGGCGGCACGCCCAACACCCTGCTGCGTGTCGGCATCACCCGCGACACCCTCAAGCCCGGGACCGACATCATCGTCCACGGCTACCAGAGCAAGGACCGCGCCTGCACCCTGGCCTGCAAGGCCAACGGCCGCGACATCACCCTCGCCAACGGTCAGAAACTGTTCATGGGGTCGAGCGGCACCGGTGCGCCGAGAGACGGCGCGGATCCAAGCGAGATGCCGCATTAGACCGGACGCCGTTTCTATGGTGAAATCCCCGTTTGTCCTTTTGCCGGGCCTCGATGGGACCGGCCGTCTGTTCGATGTCTTCCTAAGTGCTCTTCCCACCGGATCAAACGTAACCGTCGTTACTTACCCGACCAACGGCGATCAAAACTACGACACCCTGACGGCCTGGGCGGGCGGGTTTCTAACCGACCAGCCCTGTGTGTTGGTGGGGGAGAGCTTTTCCGGACCTATCGCGGTACGGCTGGCGGCCGAACGGCCGGGCCGCGTTGCCGCTCTCGTGCTGGGCGCGAGTTTCATCAAGTCCCCTCGCGGAGTTTTGTTGACGAAGGTTCTCCCACTGGCCTCGGCGCGGTGGGTTCCCGACTTCCTCATCGACTACTTCATGGCGTCTCCTGCGACGCCGAACTCCGTACTGCGGACCCTGCACGAACTCGTTCGGCAAACTCCCGCGGCAATCCTGCGGGCCAGATTGTAGGCGGTGTTTCGAGCCGATGTGCGGGCCGCGCTACGAACGGTGTCATGTCCGATTCTTGTTCTTCAGGCTGGCGCAGACCGGCTTGTCCCCAGGGCGGCCAGCCGAACAATCGTTGCGGAACGGCCGAACGCAACTCTGAGCTTGGTGGACGCGCCCCATCTGATGTTTCAGACTGCGCCTGAAGAATGCGTGCTGGCGATCGGTGAATTTCTCGCCGCGAAACGACAATTATATCACTGACTATCGACGTGATCAGGTCAGAAGCTCGTCGAGCGCTGCGTGTTCGCGATCTATTCGGGCTCGCTCTATGGCCTTGATGACGACAGCGCCAGCGCCAGCGTCCGCCGTCTGGTGCGCGCGCCGCGCGGCGGCGGTCAGCCAGTCATAGTGGTCGGCGGACATCAACACGAACTTGCGGCGACCGTGACGGATGATTTCAGTGGGCTCGTGCTGAGCCTGATGCAAGAAGGAGCCTAACCTTCGTTGAAATTCCGAAGCGGTGTTCTGGATCATGATCGAACCTGGGATCTGACCCTAAACCGCCAACGCGGGCCTGACACCCAGGGCGCGGAGCGCGTCGAGTGTTCGGTCCAGGCTGACCTTTCGTCCGCTCAGGATCAGCCGGACGGCCTTTTCGTCAACCCGCATGCGCGTGGCCAGAGCCACCTTGGTCAGGCCCTGTTCCGCCATGGCTCGGGTCAACAGGACGCGCGCGCCCAGTCTCGGATCAAGGGGAACTAGCTGCAGGCCCGGATGCTCGCCGACTGTGGGCACGGGGCGGCCAAGATTCAGGTATCGCTCAATCGCCACCGCGAGGGCGTCCTCAGCCAGCAGAAGCGCCTGTTCGCGGCTCTCTCCGCCGGTGATCGCTTCGGGGATATCGGGAAATGTCGCCACGAAGTCAGCCGGAGCGGCCTCTTCGATCAGGACGGGGTAGGCGAGGGTCTGCATGGTTTTTCGTGTCTCGATTTGTTTGGCGCCTGAGTATCAGAGCGCATCTTTCGGCACGCCAAGTTGCTTCAGGATCGCGAACTTGAGGCCGGTCTTGATTTCGCCGCTTGGCACGGTCGTGAAGGCGCCGCCTACGGTGACCGTGCCATGACCACCCTTCCCACGTCCGGGGTCCCAACCGTAGGTAAGCTTGTTGTCTCTGGCGTAAGCCTTCAACGCTCTGAGAAAGGCTTCACGCTTCGCGGCGCCAAAATCGGATATATTTATCCGAACATCAATACGTTTCGATCAACGGCCGGATTTCGTTTGCGGACATCCGTAGCGCCGCACTGATCGGTCCCGACGGTCAAATTTTCGTGAGTGGCTGTCGCCAGTAGGCGCCACGGGCGCCGAGCGGCGTCATAGTAGTTAAAGTTTTAAGAGACATCTCCCAGGGGCCGCCGGTCACGCGGAGCGATCTTGTCGGCGGGAGAGCGGAATGCCGGGTCATTTCACGCACATCTACACCGCGCGGCGGGTCGCCGACCACCTGCTCTCCGGCCAGTTCCCCGACTGGCCGCAAAGCGGCGACGCCCTTCGCGCCCATGACCCGGTCAAATGCGGCACGGTCATGCAGACGTGGGAGAAGTTCGCCCACATCGGCGCCATTGGACCGGACCTGTTCTATTTCTCGCAGGACTGGAACAACGCGATCCTGGGGCCGATCAGCGATGAGATCATGCTGGCGCTGGCCGTCTACTATTTCATCGACAAGTCGAAGGAGCAGGACTGGGAGCCGCTGCTGATCATCCTCGATAAGGCCAATTCGCAACTGGCCGCCCTGCTGCGGTTCCTGATCAAGCTTCAGAAGATCTGGCAGAGCTTTGTCGACGGTTGGAACGCCACGATCGGTCCGATCGTCGCCGACATCACCAACCTGGCCGACGACCTCACCGGCGGCGTCCTCAGCCAGTTCGGCGTGGTGATGGACGAACTGATGGTGGCCTTCAAGCTGATCGCCGAGGAAGAACTGCTGACCTTCAAGGATATCTTCAGCGGTTTCGACACCTGCCTGCAGAAGGGCTATGGCGAAAAGCTGTTCCTGTGGAGCGACATGAGCCACTATCGGCGGCCGTCGGCGCTGTGCCAGTCGTTCGTCAAACAAGCCGACGACATGGCCTTGCGGGCCGCGGAGCTGACGGCCAAGGGACGGTTGCATGAGGCCGGCCTTATGCAGGATCAGGCCGACCAGTTCCTGGCCTTCTCGCTCGGCTATATGACCCACCTGGGCACGGACACCGTGGCCCATTCGTTCGTCAACGAGCAGTGTGGCGGCCCCTATCGCAACCACCCCCAACGCCACCACCTGATCGAGAACCATATCGACTCGTTCAACTACAACCAGACCGGCCCCGGCGGGCGGCTCACGCCGGACAACTGGGGCGCCAACGCCGACTACCCGGACGTGTCGATGTCGGCCCTGTGGTTCGCCGTGCAGCTCACGCCCGACGACCCGCACGGGCTTCAGCGCCCGATGGGACCCTTCGCCGACGACGCGGCCAGGACCAAGGCCTTGGACAAGGACGGCGAGATGCCGGACTGGATGGCCAACGCTATCGTCCTGGCGATGATGGACTGTTTCCAGGATCCCGAGGAACACCCACAGATCTACCTGGGCGACGCGTTTCAGTCCGCGATCGACGCCACTGTGTTGACCAAGGCCTTCGATCTGGTCACCGGCGACGGCCTCCCCGGGGCGTTCCATGATCTGTTGCAGGCCATCGCCCCGGCCCCGCCGTTTTCGGTCAGGCGCGGCTTTCCGCTGCCGTGGGAAATCAAGACCATCTATAAGGTCATGTATTCCTACTATAGACTGGTCTACAACGGGACTTGGGAACTGCAGAAGCCCAAGAAGCCGGACTTCATCATCTTCCCACCGGCCTCGGATATTGAGAACCTGTTCCAGCCACCCGACCTCAGCGGCGTCGATTCATCCAATCCGGTCGTCGATATCTGTGAACTGATCATCGCCCTGGTGGAATCGGCGATCAAGACGATCGAGGCGATCGGGAAGCTGGTCGGCGACATCATCAAGATGCTGGTCAGCCCCTCGACCTATTTGATCCGGCTGGCGCTCTACGCCCTGGCGATGATGGTCTGGGATCTGATCAACAAGACCCACGAGGTTCTGGCCCACACCGGCTTCTTCACGCCCCACGCCGGTCAGACCTACGACGATGGCGAGCTGCGCCTACCCAACGAGATCGACATGCCCTTGATCACCCTGGGCGGCACGGTGGATTCGGCGTTCCGGGCCGCTCTGGCCTCGGCCTTCGACCCCCTCGGCAACCTCGACCAGAACCAGGACGTGATCGGCGTCTCGCACTCGGTGAGGGACCCCAACTATCCCTACTATCCGGTGCTGCGATATGAGACCGACGGCTCGGCCTCCAACTATGAATACCACCGGCCATGGGCGTGGCCCGATCTCAGCCCGGTCAAGCAATCCGGCGGCCCGGACACGTTCCGGACCACGCCCACCGAAACCTACAACCCGTTCCAGTCGTTCGGAGAGGGGCCGAACACGGCATTCAAGCCCCTGTCGCCCGGGCCTTATCCAGTGGGGACCCAGCCGGACGTGTTCTTCCGCGTGAACGCGCCGGTCGATCCTCAGGTTCGCCTTGCTTATGAACGGGCGCAGACACCCTGGGAAACCGATCTACTGAATATTCAGCACTTGGCGCGGCGTGATCTGGAGTTCAACCCGTTGGGCGATCCAATTCCGTTCTCGGCCCATTTGATCGCCCAGCTCGCCAACGACACCGGCTATTCCACCCAGTTCAACCTCGATAGCGACCGGGCCTTCGCCTATCTGACCTGGGACTGGATTCGCAATGACGCCTCGGTTCCGCCGGGCAAGGGCATCCTCGGTCTGACCTACGCCACCCCCAAGGAGCCGCCGGAAGGTGACCCCAACGGCAGTCTCCTCAATCCCAAGGCCAATCCCCGGTGGGGTCAGGGCGCGCGGCCCCTGTTGCTGCAGTACAAAGATCCGCCGACGATCCCGCGACCGCCACCGATCAAATAGCCCAAAACGCCGCAGAAACCCGCCGCCTGGAGGCGAACCGTGCCCACCCGAGACAAACTACCCACCCCGCCGCGCCACCACCCCGAGCGGGAACATCACGAAGATCATGAAGATCATGATCGCGACCATGACCGGCACGGGCCGGAGCGGCCGCGCAAGATCGTCGAGCGGACCTGGTATTTCGGCTGCGACGACGATGACGACGATCGGGACCGCGACGATTGCGCTGATTGCGAGGGCGACAAGGATGGCCACGGCGGCGGAGCCAAATGGCCAGGGCGGCCCACCCGACCCGCCGGCCACGACAACGGTCGGCTGGGCAATGGCGGAGGCCTGACCAAGGGCGACGTCAACGCCCCGAACAAGCCGGGCGTCTGGGTCGGTCCCCGCGCCGACCTGGACCTGCCCTATCTGTTCATGCGCGCCAATCCGGCCGACCTGGGTGCCCGGCCGGTGGTGAACGCACCATTCTGGGAGAGCCCGGATATCTTCCTGCTCGGCGGCGTCGCCCCCTCGCTGGCCCCCGCGATCCCGCCGACCCTGGGCCAGACGGCCCAGGCGGGACAGCCCAACACGATCTACGCCCATGTCTGGAACTTCGGCAACGCCGCCGCCAACGAGGTCGTGGTCGAGTTCTATTGGGTCAACCCCTCGCTCGGGATCAGCGCCGCTTCGGTCAATCTGATCGGCCAGACCATCACCTCTCTGGGCGCCAAGGGCAGTGGCCACGCCCACGCCCTAGTCAAATGCCCAGAAGCCTGGGCGCCGACTTTTGTCAACGGCGGTCACGAATGCCTGCTGGTGCGGGTGTGGGACAATCCCTCCGACCTGCCCGGCCAGCCGGCCTTCGACGCCTCGTGGAATCGGCACGTCGCCCAGCGCAACATCCACGTCGACGCCGCCGGCATGGACCTGGTCCCAGCGCCAGGCGGGCCAGCCCTGCAACAGCCGATTTTAATTAAGATCGGACCGCTGTTCGGCGCGCCGGCCACCGTGGCGGTCGACCGCGTCGCGCCTCACGCGGTTCCGTGGCTGCAACTGCGCACTGGCCAGCGCGGCGTCTTTCCTGTCATGGCGCCGCCGACAGGTCTGCCCACCCTGTCGCCGCCGACCACCAATGCCGGGGGCTTTCCCACCACTGGCGGCGGCGCCAGCCAACAGGTCCACGGTGACGACAAGCATATCGCCTTCAACACCACCGACGCGGCGCCTGGGCCGGGCGAGGCCCATGTCTACCGGGTCAGCGCCTCCCAGGCCGGGTCGGTGTTCGGCGGCTATACCATCGTGCTGCTGGGATGACGGCCCAAGCGCCGCTGATCCCGGTCACCATCCTCACCGGGTTCCTGGGGGCCGGCAAATCGACCCTGCTGCGCCGGGTGCTGACCGAGCCGCATGGTCGAAGGATCGCGGTGATCGAGAACGAATTCGGCGAGGAGAACATCGACAGCGAGATCATCGTTTCGGGCGGCGACGAGCGGATCATCCAGCTCAGCAACGGCTGTCTGTGCTGCGGCATCCGCGACGACCTTCGCGCTACGCTGTCTGATCTGGCCGAACGACGCGCCGCTGGCGGGATCGCCTTCGATCAGGTGATGATCGAGACCACCGGCCTCGCCGACCCCGGTCCCATCGCCCAGACATTCTTCCTCGATATGGACATCGCCGCCGCCTATCGCCCCGACGCGATCCTGACCCTGGTGGATGCCTTGCACGCGATGGGCCAGCTCGACACGCGTGGCGAGGCGCGCCGCCAGGTCGGGTTCGCCGACAGCCTGTTCATCAGTAAGGCCGATCTGGTCGACGAGGCTGAACTTGACGCCCTGTCCGCCCGGCTACGGCAAATGAACCCCCGCGCGCCGCAAAGCATCGCCGCCTTCGGCGACGTGCCGCTGGCCAAGATCTTCGACGTCGGCGGTTTCAACCTCAGTCCCGACCTCGACCTTGAACCCGAGGCGCCGTGCGACGGCCACGATCACGCCCGTCACCATCACCACGATGACGACGTGAAGAGCTTCGTGTTCCGCTCAGACCGACCTTTTCATGGGGTGCGGTTCGGCCAATTTATGAACGCCATCGTCAAGGCCCACGGCCCGGCGCTGTTGCGCTACAAGGGAGTGCTGAACATGGCCGGCCACGACCACAAGGTGATCTTCCAGGGCGTCCACCAGCTGATGAGCCATGATGCCGGCGGCCGGTGGGCGCCGGATGACCGACGCGAAAGCCGACTGGTGTTTATCGGTCTGGGCCTGCC
>JAYVYH010000108.1:0-26735 GCA_043784385.1 Caulobacteraceae bacterium
AGATTTTCTTCGCTCAGGACAAAGGCGTGGACGAGCGCGGGGTCTTCGGCCGCTTCGACGACCATCGCTCCGTCGGGCAACGGCTCAAGCAGACTAGCATAGTGCGTCGGAGCATTGACCGCCCGAACTACATCGCCCGGCTTGACGCCAAGTTTCCGTGACAGCGGCTCCCCAAAACAGCCTGTCGTCGACACCAATACCTAGGCGCCCCTGACAAGGGATTGGGGCGTTGCGAGGGTCAGCAACCAGTGCGACCCTTCTTGGAACGGATTGTCGCCCCGCGTTCAAGTTAGTAACATGGGGTTAGGCGCCCATCGTTGGATCAAGGGCGCGACCTGGACGGGGAGACGACCATGGCGTTGAAGGTTGTGGGTTCCGGCCTCGGGCGAACGGGGACGAAATCGCTGCAGTCAGCGCTGAACACCCTGGGCTTTGGGCCCTGTCATCACATGGTTGAGGTGTTCGCCCATCCCGAGAGTGTGCCGCTTTGGATCGAGGCTGGGGCTGGCCGTCCAGACTGGGACGCCATCTTCGCGGACTATTCATCGATGGTCGACTATCCCGGCGCCGCCTTCTGGCGAGAGCTGGCCGACTATTATCCGGACGCCAAGGTGCTGCACTCGGTGCGCGATCCCGACCAATGGTTCGACTCGACCCAGGCGACGATCTTCGCGCCGGGGTCACCCACCACCGCAGTGGCGGGCGAGGGACCGATGGCGGCGTTCTTCGGGGCTTTCATGAAGGGAATCCAGGGCCACGTGAACGACCGCGCCTTCATGACCGATCACTTCCGCCGTCACACCGAAGCGGTGAAAAGCGCCATCCCACCCGAGCGCCTGCTGATTTATCAGGCCGGGCAGGGTTGGGAGCCCTTGTGCGCGTTTCTGGGGGTTCCGGTTCCGGAGACACCCTATCCATCGGAAAACAACCGCGCCGAGTTCATCGCTCGGACCGCCGCCATGAGGGGCGGTCCCGCGCCCGCCGCATCGACGCACTGAGACGAACCTGAACTTTTGGGGACCAGGCCATGACCAGGATCATCGTCAACGGGCGACCCCGCGAGTTCGAGGGTGACAAGGCGATGCCGTTGCTATGGTGGCTAAGGGACGAGCTTGGCCTGTCCGGAACCAAGTTCGGCTGCGGCAAGGGTCTGTGCGGCGCCTGCACGGTGCACCTGAATGGAACGGCGGTGCGTTCCTGCCAGACACCGGCGGGGGCCGCCGATGGGATGCATGTCACCACGATCGAGGGCCTGTCGGCGACCGGAGATCACCCCGTTCAGAAAGCCTGGCGTGAACTGGGCGTGCCCCAGTGCGGATACTGCCAGCCGGGCCAGATCATGCAGGCGGCCTCGCTGTTGAAGGACAGCCCACACCCCGCGGACGATGTGATCGACAGCGCCATGGCCGGCAATATCTGCCGATGCGGAACCTATCCGCGTATCCGCGCGGCGATCCGCCTGGCCGCCGGCCGGAGCGGCGCGGCGTGAGCGCGATCGAGAATGTCAGCCGACGCGCCTTCGTGGCGGGTCTTGGTGGCGGCCTGGTTCTGGCCGGAGGCTTGGCCCGGGCCAAGGACGCGCCGAAATATGGCGCCGATGCGGATCGAAACGGCTGGCGCGACGATCCTCGTGTTTTTCTGGCCATCGACGACAGCGGCCTGGTCACCCTGACCAGCCATCGCCAGGAAATGGGCCAGGGCATCAAGACCAGCCTGGGACTGGTGGTGGCTGATGAACTGGAGGCGGATTTCGCGCGCCTGCGGATCGTCCAGGCCGACGGCGACGACACCCGCTATGGCAGCGAGGACACCGACGGCTCGCGCAGCATGCGCCATGCCTATATGCCGATGCGACGCGTGGGCGCGTCGGCGAGGATGATGCTGGAACAGGCAGCGGCGAGCCGTTGGGCCGTCCCCGTGGGCGAGGTCCGCGCCCGCGATCACCGGCTGGTCCATCTTCCCTCCGGGCGAAGTCTCGATTTCGGGGCGGTGGCGAAGGCCGCGGCGGCCTTGCCGATCCCGGCTCGGGAGAGCGTGCGCCTCAAGTCTCCGGCGGAGTTCCGCTACATCGGCAAGGAAGGCGTCAGGGGCGTCGATCTCGCCGACATGACTGTTGGCGCGGCGCGCTACGGCATTGATGTCCAGGCCCAGGGGCTGCTGTACGCGGTGGTGGCCCGCCCTCCCTCGCCCGGCGGGATGGTCGCCCGATATGACGCCACGGCGGCCCTCAAGGTCCCGGGTGTCCTCAAGGTGACCGTGCTGGCGCCCGCGAAGCCCGGGCCGAACTACCAGCCCCTGGGCGGGGTGGCGGTGGTGGCGCGCAACACCTGGGCGGCGCTCAAGGGCCGCGAGGCTCTCGAGATCGAGTGGAACCCGGGACCGAACGCCGCCTACGACTCCAATGCCTATCGCGCCACGCTGGAGGCGGCGGTCGCGGCGCCCGGTCAGGTGATCTTTTCCAAGGGTGATATCGAGGCGGCCCTGTCCGGCGCGGCCCGGCGGGTGACCGCGCAATACTATCTGCCGCACCTGGCTCACGCACCGATGGAGCCGCCCACGGCCACCGTTCGCGCCACGCCCGGCGGCGGCTGGGAGGCCTGGTCCAGCGTCCAGGATCCCCAGGCGGCGCGCGATGTTCTGGCCTTCGTACTGGGCGCAAAGGAGGAGGACGTCACCGTTCACGTGACCTTGCTGGGCGGCGGCTTCGGGCGCAAGTCGATGCCCGATTTCGTGGCCGAGGCGGGAATGGTTTCCCTGGCCATGGGCGGGGCGCCGGTCAAGGTGACCTGGACCCGCGAGGATGACCTGGCGCACGACTATTATCACACCGTCTCGGTGGAACGGCTCGAAGCGGGCCTGGACGCTTCGGGCAAGGTGATCGCCTGGCGCCATCGCAGCGCCGCGCCTACGCTGGATTCCAGCCTGGGACCCGACACCAGGCACGAGAACGCCGATGAGCTGGGGATGGGCGTCACCAATTCGCCGTTCGATATCCCCGTCGTGCGGCTGGAAAACCCCGAGGCGCCGGCGGTGACCCGGATCGGCTGGTTCCGGTCGGTCTCCAATGTGCCGCACGCCTTCGCCGTCCAGTCGTTCGTCGCCGAGCTGGCGGCGGCGGCGGGGCGCGACGCGCGGGACTATCTGCTCGAACTGATCGGGCCGGCGCGGCGCATCGATCCGCGCACGATAGGAGACACCACCAACTACGAGGAATCGCCCGACCTCTATCCACTGGACACCGGCCGGTTGCGTCGGGTGATCAAGGTGGCGTCGGAGGGCATCGGCTGGGGCCGGACGCTGGCCAAGGGGCGGGGCCTGGGGGTGGCCGGCCACTACAGCTTTATGAGCTACGCCGCCTGCGCCCTTGAGGTCGAGGTCGACGCGGACGGCCAGATTCATGTGCCGCGCGTGGACCTCGCCGTCGATTGCGGACCCATCGTCAATCCGGACCGCGTGCGCGCCCAGGTGGAGGGGTCGGTGATCATGGGGTTGGGCGTGGCGATGACCGGTGAGATCAGTTTTCGGGGCGGCCGGGCCGAGCAGGGCAATTTCGACAGCTACGTCGTGCCGAGGATCACCGCAGCCCCACGGGATATCCGCGTTCACCTGATCGCGGCGGACCCGGCCTCACCCATGGGCGGGGTGGGCGAGCCCTGCATGCCGCCGGTGCCCCCCGCTCTATGCAACGCGCTGTTCGCCGCCACAGGCCGGCGTATCCGCGATCTGCCGATCGGACACCAGCTTAAGACCTGAGCGCCGGCCATGGCGTCGGGAAGGGATTCGAGGGATAAGGGATTTCTCTCCAACGCCTGACAGGAGCGCCTTCGGTGATCAACACCATTCTTGTCGCCGTCCTGATAACCTCAGTGGTGCTGGGCGTCGGCGGCGCCCTGACCAATGTCGGCATATGGTACCGGCGGTTGCGCAAGCCGAAATGGAACCCGCCTAACTGGGCCTTCGGGCCGGCCTGGACGATCATCCTCGGCCTGGCGGCCTGGGCAGGTGTCCTGGCCTGGACCCACGCGCCGGACACTGCCGTGCACTGGCGAATCGGGGTGCTGTTCGGGGCTAATATCGCGCTGCACATGGCCTGGAGCCCATTGTTCTTCAATCTGAAGCGGCCGGACTGGGCCCTGATCGAGGTTCCGTTCCTGTGGCTGTCGATCCTGGCGTTGATCGTCGCCCTGGCGCCGATCTCCACCCTGGCCGCCGCCCTGCTCGTGCCCTACTTGGCCTGGGTGTCGTTCGCGGCCTTCCTGAACCTGACCATCGTGCGGATGAACGCGCCGTTCGGAGCGCGTAAGCGCGTGGCCCAACCCGCCGAATAGGGCGACCAATGACGGAAATCGCCGCCGTCGATATCGGCGGAACCCACGCGCGGTTCGCCATCGCCAGGATCGAGGATAGCCTTGTCATCGGCCTGACCGACGAGGTGGTGCTCAAGACCGACGAACACGCCAGCCTTCAGACCGCGTGGAAGGCCTTCGCCGACCGCCTCGGCCGGACGCCACCCCGGTCGGCGGGGATCGCCGTGGCCTGTCCGGTTGGCGACGCGGTGCTGCAACTGACCAACAATCCCTGGATCATCCGCCCGGCCCTGATCCCCGAAGACCTAGGCCTCGATCGCTTCAGTTTGGTCAATGACTTCGGGGCTGTGGGGCACGCCGTGGCCCAGCTGCCGGGCGACAGCTTCCGCCATTTGTTCGGCCCCGACCGTCCGCTGCCCGATCCAGGCGTGATCAGCATTGTCGGGCCGGGAACCGGCCTCGGCGTCGCCATTCTGGCGCGGTCCGCCGAGGGCGCGAGCGTGATCGAAACCGAGGCCGGCCACGCCGATTTTGCCCCTCTCGATTTTCTGGAAGATCAGATCCTGGCCCGGCTGCGCCAGCTCCATCGACGCGTATCGGTCGAACGCGTGGTGTCTGGACCTGGCCTGGCCAATATCCACGCGGTGCTGGCCGCGATCGAGGGCCGCGCCGTGGCCCAGATGGACGACGCCGGCCTCTGGGCGCTTGCCCTAAGCGGCTCGGACAGCCTGGCGGCGGCGGCTTTCGACCGGTTCTGTCTCTGCCTTGGGGCGGTCGCCGGTGACATCGCCCTGGTGCAGGGCGCCCAGGCAGTGGTGATCGCCGGCGGCGTGGGCCTGAGGATCGCCGATCGGCTGACAGGGTCGGGCTTCGAGGGCCGCTTCCGGGCCAAGGGCCGTTTCGAGGGCCGCATGGCGCAGATGCCAGTGAAATTGATCAGTTATCCCGAGCCCGGCCTGTTTGGCGCGGCGGTCGCCTTCGCCCACGCCTATCCGTGAGACCAGCGCCCGCCTACCCTTGCCACACGGCGGCGCGTTTCTGCATCCAGGCCTTCACGCCCTCGGCATAGTCGGGGTCACGGATCATGACTTCAAGAAGCGCCTCCGCGTCACGAACGGCCGAGGCGGCGTCGCGGTGCAGGTCGCGATAGATCTGATGCTTGGTCGCCCGGACCGAACCGGGGGCGACGCTGGTGGCGAGACCAGAGGCATAGGCGCGCACATGCGACATCAGCGCCTCCGCCGGCAGCACCTTGTTCAGAAAGCCCATGGCCAGGGCCTCCTCGGCCGTGAACACCCGGCTCGACAACAGCAGGTCGTTGGCGTGGGTCAGCCCAACGATGCGTGGCAGCACCCAGGACAGGCCAAATTCGGCGGGGAAGTTGAACCGTCCATGGGCGGTGGTGAATTTGGCCCCCTGAACCGCGAACCTCAGGTCGGCGAAAGCGGCGAGCACCAACCCGACCCCCGCCGCGGCGCCGTTGATGGCGGCGATGACTGGCTTTCCGAGGCCGAAATGATAGGCGAAACTGGCGTCGAAATTGACGTCGACTCCATACCCAGGCGTGGCGATGTCCTCGGTCACGCCGGAATCATAGCGTCCCTTGTCGGCGTGACCCTCCAGCGCGCCCAGATCGGCGCCGGCGCAGAAGGCCAAGCCTTCGGGATCGCCGGTGACGATGATCACCCGCACGGCCGGATCACCATCGGCCTGCTCAAGCAGCCAGCGATATTCGGTGTGCATCCGCCCGGTCCAGGCGTTGCGACGCTTCGGCCTGGCCAGGGTGATAGTGGCGAGACCGTCTTCGACGCCATAGCGGGTGGTCTTCAGGTCCAAGGCGTACGTCCTCCGCTAAAACAACCCGTCGATGTTCCCGTCCTCGGTCAAACCGATACGGTCGGCCGCCGGATGGCGGGGGAGGCCGGGCATGGTCAGGATATCGCCGCAGATCGCCACCACGAACCCGGCGCCGGCGGAGAGGCGAACCTCGCGGATGTGCACCTCGTGGCCCTCGGGCGCGCCCAGCTTGGTCGGGTCGGTGGAAAAGCTGTACTGGGTCTTGGCCATGCACACCGGCAGATGTCCGAACCCGGCCTTGCGCCAGCGCGATAGTTGCGCGTGGACGGCCTTGTCCGCGGTGATGTTTTCCGCGTGGTAGATCCGCTTGGCCACCGTCTCCATCTTGCGCCAGAGCGACATTTCATCGGGATATAGCGGCGCGAAACTGCTTTCCCCGGCATCGACGATGGCCGCCACGCGGCAGGCCAGATCCTCGGCGCCGGCCGCTCCATCCGCCCAATGACGGCAGAGCGCGATCTCCACGCCCAGGCTCGCGGCGAAGGCGGTAACCTCGGCGACCTCCGCCTCGGTGTCCTGGGAGAAGTGATTGATGGCGATGATCGGCGGCACTTCGAACTGGCGGATGTTTTCGACGTGCCGGCCCAGGTTTTGGCAACCCAGGCGCAAGGCCTCGATATTCTCCTCGCCCAGGTGGGATTTGGCGACGCCGCCGTTCATTTTCAGCGATCGGATGGTAGCCACGACCACCGCCGCGCGCGGCTTCAGGCCTGCCTTGCGGCATTTGATGTCGAAGAACTTCTCGGCTCCCAGATCAGCGCCGAACCCCGCCTCGGTGACCACATAGTCGGCGAGTTTCAGGCCCGCGCGGGTGGCGACCACCGAATTGCAGCCGTGGGCGATATTGGCGAAGGGGCCGCCATGGATCAGGGCCGGACTGCCGGCCAGGGTCTGGACCAGGTTGGGCGACAGCGCGTCCTTGAGAAGAGCCGCCATGGCCCCGTCGGCCTTCAGATCGGCGCAGGTCACCGCCGCGCCGCCTTTGGCGTAGCCGACGATGATCCGGCCCAGGCGTTCCTGAAGGTCTCGCAGGTCATCGGCCAGGCACAGGATGGCCATGACCTCGGAGGCTACGGTGATATCGAACCCGGTCTCGGCCGGCGCGCCATTGCCGCCAAGGCTGGCGACGATCTGGCGCAGGGCGCGGTCGTTCATGTCCATCACCCGCCGCCAGACGATCCGGCGCGGATCGAGACCCAGCTCGTTGCCCCAATAGAGGTGGTTGTCGATCATCGCCGCCAGCAGATTGTGGGCGGTGGTGATGGCGTGGAAATCACCGGTGAAGTGCAGGTTGATCTCGTCCATCGGCGCCACCTGGGCCTGGCCGCCGCCAGTGGCGCCGCCCTTCTGGCCGAAACAAGGGCCAAGGGACGGCTCCCTCAAACAGATGGCGGTGCGCTTGCCGATCCGGTTCAGGGCGTCGCCCAGGCCGATGGTGGTGGTGGTCTTGCCCTCCCCCGCCGGTGTCGGGCTCATGGCGGTGACCAGGATCAGCTTGCCGTCCGGCCGGTCGGCCAGGGACTTCAGGAACGGCGCCTCGATCTTGGCCTTGTAGCGGCCAAAAGGGCTCAACGCTTCAGGCGGGATGCCCAGATTGGCGGCGATATCGGCGATCGGCGAGAGCCTGGCGGCGCGGGCGATCTCGATGTCGCTGGGCATGCAAGGCTCCCCTGGAATCGGCCCTCATCAATGGCCCATAACGCCCCTCGCAGATGAGCGCGGGCCTGTCCAGATAACAATAACAACGGGCCGCGGCGCCCTTGCCGAGACCGGCGACAATCCCGATGTTGTGGCGCGAATGGAGAGTCTGCCAATGCGCGTGATCGTTGTTCTAAACGCCCTGTTGATTGGCCTGGGCTCGGCCTTGGCGATCAGCCCGGCCGTCGGCCAGACGCTGAATCTGGTTTGCAAGGTTCACGAAACCCGGGCCGGTGGCGCGCATCGGGATATCAGGCGGCGGCTGGACATCGATCTTTCGACCAAGACAGTGCGATTCTACGATGATCTGGGCCAGGGCTGGCGGTTCAAACGGGAATACTCGCTCCTGTCGGCGGACGCCGCCCGCATCCGGCTGGAGTCCACCGAGGGGAAAGTATCCTACGTCGATCGGCGGACGGGAGATTACTATTTCCACAACCAGAAGGGCGATTTGACCATCCGTGGGCCGTGTCGCAAAACCTCCGCCCAGCCCTCGACATTCTGAATCCGCGAGGGCCGGGCCGCAGGAGCCCTGGACGGCGGCGGCGGCGCGGGCCAGCTTGCGGCCATGACGAATACCGCGACCCGCATCACTCGATCCCCTTGCCGTGGCGCCGGTGATGTCCTGAAGACCCTGACTCGCCCGAAGGTGGGGCTGATGCTGGTGCTGGGCTTCTCCTCGGGCCTGCCGTTCATGCTGATCGGCAACACCCTGGCCTTCTGGTTGGCCGAGGATGGGATCAAGCTGGCGGTGATCGGCTTTCTATCCTGGATCGGCCTGACCTATTCGGTGAAGTTCCTGTGGGGCGCGGTGGTCGACCGGCTTCCGGCGCCGCTGCTGGGGTTTCTCGGCCGCCGCCGGGGATGGATGGTGATCACCCAGATCGCTGTCGGCGCCGGGCTCGTCGGCATGGCCCTGACCGATCCGCGAACGCAGCTTGGCGCACTGATCGGCTTTGGCCTGTTGACCGGCGTGGGCGCCGCGGCGCAGGACACCGTGATCGACGCCTGGCGCATCGAGTCCGCCACCGATACCGAGGAACTGGGCCTGCTGACGGCCGCCTACAGCCTTGGCTATCGCGCCGCCCTTATCGCTACCGAGGCGGTCATTCTTTTGGTGGCCCAGGCCTTCGGCTGGCCGCTAGCCTACGGCGCCTATGGCGCCCTGATGATCATCGGCGTCATCGCCGCCCTGTTGGTTCGGGAGCCGACCCGCGCCGATGCCGTCATGGAAGCCAAGGGCCGGGCGGCCCGGAGCCGCCCGCTGGCCGCGTTCGGCGACGCGATCGTGGGTCCGTTCATCGCCTTCTTTCGCACCCACGGCTGGCTGATGGCGGCATTGATGCTGGGGATGATCACCTTTTATCACCTGTGCGACTATATGCGCGGGCCGATGAGCAACCCCTATTATACCGCTCTGGGGATTTCCAAGCCCACCATCGCCTGGGTCCGCGCCAGCATCGGCCTGGGGGGCACGCTTATCGGGATCGCTCTCGCGGGGGTGTGCCTGGCGCGCCTGGGAACGCTGACCACCCTGGTGATGGGGGCGGTGATGCAGCCCATCGGCGTGGCCGCCTTCGCCATCCTGGGCTGGCATGGCGGCGACTTTCCCGTGGCGACAGTCGGACCCCTGAGCCTGACCGCCTTCGAGGCGATCATGGCCTTCGACGCGCTGGCCATCGGGTTTTCCGGCGTCGCCCTGGTGTCGTTCATGTCGAGCCTCACCAGCCTCGGCTACACCGCGACGCAGTATGCGCTACTGACCTCAGCCCTCACCTGGACCGGGAAGACCCTCAAGGGGTTCTCGGGAGAGATCGTGCAGACCCTGCAACAGGGCCGGGCCGGGCTGGACGGCTTCGCCCTGTTCTATCTGCTCTCGGGCGCCGTCGGCCTGCCCGCGATCCTGCTCTGCCTGATCCTGGCCGCGCGCAGACCGGTCGCCCGAGCGGCGGCGGTCTAGTTTTTCATACACACCACCGGGACAATCCTCAGGTCGCGCCGCAGATCGTTGGAAATCCGCCCATAGCTTCCGCTACTCATCGGCGCGGCCATGGCGCCGCTCGCGGTTCCGATATGAGCCCGGGCCACGGCGGCGCGCAGTGAACTGGGCGTGGTGGTGTAAATCTGGGCGTGGCGCCGCGACTGGGCGATGGTGACCCCGATCACGCGCCCCTTGTCGTCGAGCGCCGGAGCGCCCGACAGGCCCGCGAGACTCTTTGGCAAGGGATCCTCTTCATCGCTTTCGGCCCAGGCCAGGACCTGCTCTCGCCGCACACGCCGACCGCGCAGAACCAGGGTCTCTCGCTGAATCAGTCGTGAGGAGACCTCACCTGAACGCCCACCTGGAAAGCCGGCGTGAAACGCGGCCATACCTCGCTTGAGACTTTCGACAGGAGCCATGGGCAGCGCCGGCGCACCGCCCTGGGTGATCAGCACCGCGGTTTCGGCGCGAGGGTCGATGCGCACCTCGGCGGCCACCCCCTGGCCCGCTCCAACGACGATGGCGACGCGCGCGCAGCCCTCCACCACATGCCTGGCCGTCAGCCACATGCCGCCTGATGAAATGGAGAACGCCGTACCGGCGCCAGGGCCAGAGGCGACCGGCGCGTCGACCGTGATGGTGGGGTTGAATGGCGTGGCCCCGTCGTTCGGCGGCCCGGGTTCGGCGTGAACCGGGGGCGGAGGGGCCGGTTGCGCGCCGCCTAGATAGGCCTGTCCAACGACCGCTGCGCCGAGCAGTATCGCGACCACCCCCATATAGATCATCCAGTCGGGCGGGCGCAGGGTCACGGTTTAGACCAGGGGCTCCCGCCGCTGGCGACCGAAGTCAGGCTCGGCGGTTTCCTGGCCGGCGTCGATCACGCCGCGGCGAATTTCCCGGGTTCGGGTGAACAGCTCCTGCAGCTTGTCGCCCTCGCCCCAGCGGATCGCCCGCGACAGCGCCTGGAGGTCTTCGGTGAAACGCCCCAGGATCTCCAGCACCGCGTCCTTGTTGGCCAGGAATACGTCGCGCCACATGATCGGGTCGGATGCGGCGATGCGGGTGAAGTCGCGAAACCCGCCAGCGGAATACTTTATCACCTCGCCGCGCGTGACCTCTTCCAGATCGGCCGCCGTGCCGACGATGTTGTAGGCGATCAGGTGCGGCAGGTGGGACGTGACGGCGAGAACCAGATCGTGATGACGCTCGTCCATGACATCGACATGCGCGCCCAGGGCTTCCCAGAACGCCGTGAGCCGCGCCAAAGCCCTGGCGTAGGCCGGATCGTCGGTGACCTTGGGGGTCAGAATGGTCCAGCGACCCTGAAACAGCGTGGCGAAACCCGCGTCCGGTCCCGAGGTTTCCGCTCCGGCGATCGGGTGGCCGGGAATTACGAACACGCCGGCTGGAACCACCTTGCCCAGTGCCTCGGCCACCGCAGCCTTCACCGAGCCGACGTCGGTGACGGTGGCGCCTGACTTGAGCACATCGGCGACTTGCGCCGCGGCTGGGCCGATCGACAGGGGCGGCGTGGCGAAGATCACCAGGTCGGCATCCCGCGCAGCGTCGCGCGGATCGTCCGCGACGTCGTCGGCGAAGCCGAGTTCCTTGATCCGCGCCCTCGCATCCGGGCTGGCGTCATAGACCGCGATCCGGCCCACCACGCCTATGGCGCGCGCGGCGAGGACCACCGACGAGCCGATCAGGCCGCAGCCGATCACCGCGAGCTTCGCGAAGAGAAGTTCGCTCATCTGGTCGAAGCGGCTCGCTGACTTCGGGCGCCGGTCATGAAGTCGGCGAGGGTCTCGATCATGGCGCGGTTGTGCGTCTCCAGGCCGATAGTCAGGCGCAAGTGGTCAGGCAGTCCGTAGCCGCCGACTCCCCGCACCAACAGGCCCCGACCGGCCAGAAAGGCCTCCGCTTCGGCGGCAAGGCGGCCGCCCGAGCGCGGAAAGCCGACCAGAACGAAATTCGCCGACGAGGGAACGACGTCGAGGCCCAGGCCGCCGAGCTGCTGGGTCAACCAGGGCCGCCATTGCTCCACATGCGCCAGCGACCGGGCCTGGAATTCCCCGTCCGCCAGGGCGGCGACCGCCGCGCGCTGGGCGGCGTGGGAGGTGTTGAAGGGCAGGCGAATGCGGTCGACCGCCTCGGCCACCGCCGCCGGCGCATAAGCCCAGCCTACCCGCAGCGCCGCCAGCCCGTGCAGTTTGGAAAACGTGTGGGTGACGACGATGTTGTCAGCCTGGCGCGCCAGATCGATTCCATCGCTAAACGTCGGATCGGTATTGAATTCGGCGTAGGCGCCGTCGAGCACCAGGATCACATGCCCCGGCAGGCCAGCGTGCAGGCGCTCGACCTCGCTCAAGGGCAGGAAGGTGCCGGTCGGATTGGCCGGATTGGCGATGAACACCAGGCGGGTGCCCTCATCGACCTGTTCCAGGATCGCGTCGACATCAATCTGGTAATTGGTTTCGGCGGCGAATTTCACCTCCGCCTGGTTGGCGCGCGCGCCAATGGCGTAGGCGCCAAAACCGAATTCCCCCTGGACGATGTTGTCGCCGGCCTGAAGATAGGTCTGGTTGATCTGGGCGAAGATCTCGTCGGTGCCACAGCCCAGGATCAGGCGCTCCGGCTCCAGCCGATAGCGCTCGGCGACGGCCGCCCGCAGACCGCCGCCCTGGCCGTCCGGATATTGGCCCAACGTCTCGGCGGCCGCCACGAAGGCCTCGCGGGCGGCGGGGCTGCAGCCCAGGATATTCTCGTTGGCCGACAGCTTCACCGGATGGGCGACGCCCTCGGCGCTAGACTTGCCTGGCTTGTAAGGCGTGATGTCGAGGATTCCCGGGCGGGGCGCGGGGAGGGTATTGGCGGCGGTCATGGGCGGGTATGGCGATGAACGAAACACCCTGTCAATAAACCCGCGGGGCGGGTGCGACCGCGACCGGACCGATCGTCGTCTGGCCGGCCTGAAAATTGAGGGAAACCCCAGCCACGCCACCGCGGTCATGAGCATCCAGCACCGTCTGGGCCGATGTCGCCGCTTCCGGCGACAGGCCGGAGCGCGCACCCCATGCGGCCAGCAGCCGACGCCCCTGTTTCACTCGAAGATCCAGGACACCCTTCAAACGCCCATCCCCGCCGACCGCGAGGGCGCCGGACCCAGCCTCGGTAGTGACCGGCCCGGCCTGAAGGCTGAGCCGGCGGATGTTCAGGCCGCCGCCAGCCTCGCCCCAGCCTTTCAGGGCGCCCGCAAAACCCTGTCCCCTCAGGGCGCCGGCATGGGAAAAGATAGCGTCGGCGATCAATGTGACGGGCGCGTCGGCGGCGATATCGTTCAGCAGGCCAGGGCCAGCGCTCCTGGCCTTGTCGATCTCGACATAGAACGCGCCCTGGTCCATCGGACCCGCCTTGGCGTGCAGATGCAGCGCTTCGGCGCTGGCGATCGCCACCGGCGATGCGCCGGGCGCGGCGGCGAAGGTCAGGCCAAGGCCCTCAATGGAAAGACGGGGCGGGTGGGCGCCCATCTCGGAGAGGCTGCCCCGCAGGACCTTCGCGCCGATCGTCACTGGTCCGCCGACCCGCCTATTGAGGGTCACTCCGCCCGGCGCCACGATCACCCAGTGATCGGGCGCGAACACGAAGGCCTCGGCCTTCAACCCGGGGGCCGACAGGCCCCAGCCAGAAACCTCCCGGAGCCGGGGGGCGGCGATGTCGAGGTCGAGGCGAAAGGGGAACCCTGAAAGGGAACGGGCTCCCCAGCCTACACTGTAGCCGGACTCGCCCAATACGCGGGCGCCAAGGTCCATCCGCCGGAAGACTTCGCCGCGCATCCAGAACCAGCCGGCCGTCCATGCGACCACGGCTATGGCCAGCACGACGAACGGCGCATAGAGCCACAACCGCCTTGGGTCGGCGGAAGCCTTGAGAGGATCGGGATTTTTGAGCGAGGTCATGACGGGCGAGGCGCACTGGGTGTTTGGCTACGGCTCGCTGATGTGGCGGCCGGGCTTCGACTATGGGGAGCGAGCCAGCGCTCTTCTACACGGTCGCCGCCGCTCATTCTGCATCTATTCGGTCCACCACCGCGGCACGCCGGAACGGCCTGGCCTGGTCCTCGGCCTGGCGGCGGGCGGCGCGGTGCGCGGGGCTGCCTACCGTGTCGATGGGCGCGATTGGGCCCAGGTTCACGCCTATCTTCTGGAACGCGAGCAGCCCACTGAAACCTATATCGAGGCGCGAAGGACGGTTCGGCTTCAGGACGGGCGGCGGGTCGAGGCCGTGACCTTCCTTTCCGACATCGGTCACCCGCAATGGGCCGGGGCGTTGGAACTGGAAGACCAGGCGCGCCTGATCGCCGGCGCCCGGGGCCTGTCGGGGCGTAATATCGACTATCTGAGCGACCTGGTCGCGCACCTGCGCGCCGAAGGCGTGCGCGACACGGCCATGGAACGGCTGCTGGCGCGGGTTAGCCATCTTGAGGACGAATAGGTCCTACTCCGATAACAAACGCGCCGAAGTTGTCTCTATTCGCGTCTCAAGCTCGCGCATAAACGCCGCGCGGCGCAGGCCGGCGGGAATGGGTTCGAGAAACTCATAGACGATCACGCCCGGCCGGCGGAGGAAACCGTGAGCGGGCCAGTGGGCGCCGGAGTTTGTCGCCAGCGGCGTACAGGCAAGGCCTAGATCGCGATAGAGCCCGGCCACGCCCGGCTGATAGTCGGCCTTGGTTCCGGGCGGCTTGCGGGTGCCCTCGGGAAAGATCACCAGTTGGCGAGGTTCTTCCAGGCGGGTGCGGGCGTCGGCGATCAGCTTGCGCAGGGCGCCGGCGCCGCCCTGACGGTCAAGTTCGATCATCCCCGCCCTGACACAGAACCAGCCGTAGAACGGAATTCTCAGCAGTTCGCGTTTCATCACGTAGGCGGCGTCGGGAAAGATCGTCAGGGGCGCCATGGTGTCGAACATGCACTGGTGCTTGGCGGCGACCAAGGCGCGGCCCCGGGGAAGATGCTGCAGCCCGCGAAACTCCACCCGGATGCCGCAGATGGTCCGCAACAGGGCGATCACCCCCATGCCCCACACCGCCATCGCGCGGATCATCCAGCGCCGGGGTCCCAGCATCATCGGCGTCATCACCAAGCCACAAAGCACTGACCACAGGTAGAATACCGCTGCGAACACCAGCGAGCGCGCCATCATCATCATGGTCAAAGGGTCCCGGTTCCGGCCGCGTGGGCGAGGGTGGCCTTGTCGCCCGCGGCGATAACGAATTCACGCCCCAGCGCGACCAGATATTTGGTATATTCCCACATCATCCGCCGCGCGCCGGGGGTAGTGTCTTGCCAATGCTCCGCGTCCAAGTCGGTCGTGACCAGCGGATAGGTGGCGATCGCGACCCCCGGCAGACGAGCGCGCAGCTCCAGGGCGGCCCGGGGCATGTGATAATCGGCGGTGACCAGGATCAGGCTGCGATAGCCTCTGGCGCGCACCCAGACGGCGGTCTCGCGCGCATTGCCGATGGTGTCGCGGGCCGTGAAATCCAGATCGACGCAACAATCGAACAGCGGCTTGGCCGCGCGGGTGACTCCCCAAATCTGCCCCCGCGTGACACCGCGGTTGACGCCGGAGACCAGCAGCCGTCGTCCCTTGCCGGCTTCCAGAAGATCCATGGCCGCGCGCAGGCGCAGGTCTGACCCGCCGGTCAGAGCCACAATCCCGTCAGCCGGGTCTGGCGTATTGGCTGGGGTGGTCCGAGCGATTCGGTCGGCAAAGGCCAGCAGACCCGCGGTCCAGATCATCAGCGCTACCAACCCGGCGGCCAGACTCTTCAAGACATCCGCCTAAGGGTATTTATCGACGCGATCCGGGCGGCCAAGGCTCCGATGGGAACCGCCACCAGCAGCCAAGCCAGGCCGGCGGGGAGATCGAGGGGATCGATCCTCGGCAATTGCATGCCCAGCACCGCCAATGCGATGGCCGCCTCTGGCGACCATATCAGCAACGCTCCGACACCCATCGCCACGATGACGCCGAGCCCGGTTCCGATAGTCGTCGATAGGGTCAGGCTCCGACGGAACGGCCCGGCAAGGACCGGCTCGGCCGCTCCCAGATGCGTCAACAAAGCCAACCGCTCGGCATGTCGACCACACGCGCGCCTAACACCGCCGACGACCAGGCTCCAGACCCCCCAAAGCAGCACAACCAGCAGTATGGCGGCGCTCCCGGCCATGACCATCGCCGCGCGCTCCAGCGGCCCGGACCAGACACCGTGATCGTCCATGGCCGTCCTTGGACCCTGATCGGCGAGAATCTTTGTCAGCGCCCGAGCGTTCAGCGATGAGCCTGGTTTGAACACCACGTTGAGCAGTCGCGGCGTGGGCGACGGGAGATCCGGTTCATCCGCCATGGGTCCCCCAGCTGACGAGGCGCCGATGATCCGGGCCGCCAGAGCATCTTCCGGCGCGGGATCCAGCACCCGCACCCGGGAAACGCCAGGCGTCCGGCCGAGGATTTCTGCGACCCGAGCGGCGGCGGCGTCGGCGCTTTCGATACCGCCGCCCGTCGCGACCACGGTGACCGAGCCGGCCAGGCGAGCCGGCCAGTCCTGCAGAGTACGGCCCGCGCCAGCTACGCCGATCAGGTCAAGCGCAGCGATCAATGACAGGACCAGGATCGCCAGGGTCACACCGGGCGAGAGGCCGCCGGCCCCCGGAAGCAGGGCGGGACCGGGTCGGGCGATCTTGTTCCCGCTCATGGTCTGCCGTCCTCCGCTGTTCTCGCGCGGTTAAGATGGGTGACTTCCGCTCCGGCGTTGGCGGCCAGCACCGCGTCGCGGGTGGCGAGCAGGATGGCGGTCCCCGCCTGATTGAGGTCGGCCAGAAGCGCCAGAATGGCCTGGCCGGTCTTGCCGGCCGGCTCGTCGGCGATCACCAGGTCCGGCCGATTGATCACAGCCCTCGCCAGGGCTAACCGCCGCCGGCCTTCATCGTCTAGCGCGCCGGACATGGCCTGACGGCGTTGGCCCAGCCCGACCCAGGACAGTACTTCGGCGATCTCCGTGGCCGGACCCTGGCCACGGCGCCCGGCCGCCCAGACAGCCAGTACGACATTGTCGTGGACCGACAGATCATCGACCAGCTTCAGGTCTTGAAAGATTATCCCTATCCGCCGCCGAAGGGCGTGACGGGCCGGCTGGGTTACCCGGGCGACATCCTGACCGAACAGTTGCAGACCACCTAGCATCGGCGGCCTGGCCAAGCCGATCATTTCCAGGATCGCCGTCTTGCCAGATCCCGTTTCGCCGGTCAGCACATGCGCTCCACCCGCCAATACGTCGAATGAGATCGCCACTTTCTCGGCATCGCCGGCGGACTGGCGAACGACGACGCTTTGAAGGCGTAGCACCGCGGGGGCGGGGGGCGAGGGGGGTTCGCTGGAGATCAAGGCGGCGATGGGCCTTCTGGACACGGCGGGGAAAATCGGCGACCCCAGAATGACGCAGCCAAGGGTTCCCTGAGTCTCATCATGATACTGACCTGTCCGAGGTGCGCCACCCGATATTTAGTCGGCGAAGGCTTGGTCTGGGCTACGGGCCGGACCGTCCAGTGTGACTCATGTGGTCAAAGATGGCGCGCCGTCGGCACGGGCGTCGCGCCCGAGCCGGCGCCGGAGGATCCAGTTTCCGAGGTCACGGACCCCGTCATCGAGCCCGGACAGCCGAATTTCACGCCCCTGGTCGCCGAAAACACCCCACCAGCAACCCCAGCCGAGGTCCGGGAACCTGCGCCGGGGTCGCTCTTCATTCCTATCCGACGAGAAACGCGGGCGCCAAAGGCCAGGACCATGGCCGGACCGACGCGGCTTGTCGTGATCTGGATGATTGTTCTGTTCATCGTGGTCGCCCTCGCAGTCGGCGTGGCCAAACGGGATGATCTTGTAAGGGCCTTTCCGGGGTTGGCCGGCGTGTACCTGGCGGTCGGCTTGCCGGCCAGCGCCGCGGCATCAATGGGTCCTGGCGGATGAACGGTTCGCCCGAGATGGAAATTCTTGTCCCCCAGGAAGAGATCGCGGCGCGCGTCGCCGCCATGGCTGAGCGGATCGCGACGACCCTGGGCGATGACGCGATCGCCATCTGCCTGCTCACGGGCGGCCTGTGGTTCGCCGCCGACCTGACCCGCGCGCTGGCCACGCTGGGCAGGCCCGTGGCCTTCGACGCCCTCTGGCTGGCCTCCTATGGCGACTCCACCGTCAGCGGCGGGCGATGCGAGGTCCGGGCCGGACTGCAGCGTCCGATCGCCGGACGTCACGCACTGATCGTCGACGACGTGTTCGACACCGGCCTTTCGCTGGCCGAAGCGGTAAGCCACGTCCTGGCCGCTGGCGCGGCTTCAGTCAGCACCGCAGTGTTCGCCCGCAAGCCCTGGCCCAAGCCCCGTCCAGTTACGCCCGACCATGTGGCCTGGGAGGCGCCGGCCCGGTTCCTGATCGGTTACGGCATGGATCTGGCTGGCGCCTATCGCGGCCTGCCCTACGTCGCCGCCGTGATCGAAGACGACAGCCAAGGCGCCGCCGGCTCCCGGGACAGCATCGCCTGATAGCTTGGCCGGGGGCGAACCACCGCCCAGTCGTCTCCCTTGACCAGCACCTCTGGAATCAACGGCCGGCTGTTGTATTCGCTGGACATCACCGCCCCGTAGGCGCCGGCGCTCATAAAGGCGACCAGATCGCCGCCTTCCAGCGGTGGCAACAGGCGATCGCGGGTGAAGGTGTCGCCGGTTTCGCACACCGGTCCAACGACGTCATAGGACGCAACGGGCCCCGGGCGCGGGACGACGGGGCGGATGTCGTGATAGGCGTCGTACATAGCCGGACGGATCAGGTCGTTCATCGCCGCGTCGAGCACCAGGAAGCGGCGCCCCTCTGGCCGCTGGTGGACATGGATCACACGGGTGACCAGCACCCCGGCGTTGGCCGCGATCACCCGTCCCGGCTCGAAAGCCAGTTCGACATCCAGACCTCCCATGGCCGTGTCGGCCATGGCGGCGAAATCAGCCGGTGTTGGCGGCTCCGGCTGATTGAAATAGGGCACGCCCAGGCCGCCGCCGAGGTCAAGCCTATCTACCGACAGGCCTTTCTCGCGTAGCCGCTCCACCAGGCTGCGCATCAGGCCGAACGCCCGCGACAGAGGCGCCATGTCGGTGATCTGGCTGCCGATATGACAGCCCACGCCAAGGGCCTTGATGTGTGGGTCACCCGCCGCCAGCGCGTAGAGCCGCTCGGCTTCGGCCAGGGAGACACCGAACTTGCTCTCACGGGTTCCGGTCGAGATCTTGGCGTGGCCTCCCGCGCCGACATCGGGATTGACCCGGATCACCACACCGGGGCGGGCGTCCTGTTCCCGCGCCAGGGTCGACAGCAGAGCCAGTTCAGGCTCGGATTCGACATTGATCTGATCAACCCCGACCTTCAGGGCGAAAGCCAGTTCCACGGCGGTCTTGCCGACCCCGGAATAAACGATCCGCGTGGCGGGAATGCCGGCAGCCAGCGCGCGGCGGATCTCGCCTTCCGACACCGTATCAGCACCAGCCCCCATCCGGCCGAGCGTCGCGAGGACCGAGAGATTTGAATTGGCCTTGACCGCATAGGCGATCAGCGGCGCGCCGAGCCTGGGGAAGCGGTCGAGCGCCTCGCGAAACACCCGGTAGTGGCGCTCAAGGGTCGCCGACGAATAGACATAAAGCGGCGTTTCCACGGCCTCCGCCAAGCCGATCAGCGAAACCCCCTCGCACCAGAGCGCGCCGTCCTTGTAGTCGAAATGGTTCATTGCGGATGGTTGTAGGGGTCGGGCAGCACGGCGGCCGGAGGCGCGGCGTTGGGCAACGCGCGGGCGCCCGGGGCCGGCTGGCTGCGCAGGGTCGCGATCCCGGAGCCGCCCTCGTTGGGACCAGGCGTATCCGGGGCTAGAGGCTCGGGCTGATCATCGTCCTTGGCGGCCTTCGCCGCGGCGGCCGCAGCGGCCTTCTTGGCCTGGTAGTCGGCCTTGGCCTTCGTGCCGTAGAGGGGCGCCGGCTGTTCGAGCGGGCCGACACGCCCGCAGGCGCAGAGCATCAGCAGGGCGGCGGCCAGGGTCAGGCGCGAGCTGGGGGTCATGCGAGAATTTCCTTCCAACGGGTGATCTGGGCGCGCACCTGGGAAGGCGCCGTACCGCCATGGCTGGTTCGGCTGGCGATGGACGCCGCCGGGGTCAAGACGTGATAAACATCCGCCGAAACGCGAGGTTCCAGAGCCTGGAGATCCGCCAGCGGCAGATCGGCCAGATCGACGCCCAGGGCCTCGGCACGCGCCACGGCCCGGCCGGTGACATGGTGGGCCTCGCGGAATGGCAGCCCAAGACGCCGCACCAGCCAGTCCGCCAGATCGGTGGCAGTGGAGAAGCCGGCGCCGGCGGCGGCGGCCATCGCCGTGCGATTGGGCGTCAGGTCGTCGATCATGCCGGTCATCGCCGCCAGCGACAGTTCCAGGGCGTCGAAGGCCTCGAAGGTCGGTGGCTTGTCTTCCTGCATGTCCTTGCCATACGCTAACGGCAAGCCCTTCATCACCACCGTCAGATTGACCAGCGAGCCCAGAATGCGCCCGACCTTGGCGCGGATCAGCTCGGCGGCGTCGGGATTGCGCTTCTGGGGCATGATCGATGAGCCGGTGGTGAAGGCGTCACTCAGGGTGATGAACCCGAAGCCCGGCGTCATCCAGATGACGATCTCCTCGGCCAGGCGCGACAGATGGGTGGCGCAGATCGCCGCCGCCGACAGAGCCTCTAGGGCGAAGTCGCGAGACGACACGCTGTCCAGGGAATTGGCCGTCGGCCGATCGAAACCGAGCGCCCGGGCCGTCGCCTGGCGGTCGATGGGAAACGACGTTCCGGCCAACGCCGCCGCGCCCAGCGGGCACTCGTTCATCCGCGCCCGCGCATCCTCGAAGCGGCCGGCGTCGCGGCCGAACATCTCTACATAAGCCATCAGGTGATGGCCGAAGGTCACCGGTTGGGCTGGCTGCAGATGGGTGAACCCGGGCATCAGAGCGTCAGCGGTTTCCTCGGCGCGCTTCGTCAGCGCCCGCTGGAGATCCCGCAACCCGGCCGCGGACCGATCGCACGCGTCCCGAACCCAGAGCCGAAAGTCGAGCGCCACCTGGTCGTTGCGCGATCGGGCGGTATGCAACCTGCCAGCGGCCGGCCCGATCAGTTCGGTAAGGCGGGCTTCGACATTCATATGGATGTCTTCAAGCTCTTCCCGAAACGGGAAGGTTCCGGCGGCGATCTCGGCCTCGATCAGGTTCAGGCCCCGCTGGATGGCCTGTTCGTCGCCGCGGCCGATGACGCCGGTGTCTGCCAGCATGGCGGCGTGAGCCCGCGAGCCGGCCAGATCCTCGCCCGCCAGTCGCCGATCGATGTCGATCGAGACGTTGATGCGGCGCATCAGATCGGCGGGCTTGGCGGAAAAGCGGCCGCCCCATAAAGAGTGGCCTGCCTTCCCGGAGTCATCGGTCATATGTCGGAAATCCTTGAGCCCAAGCGCCTGAACCGTCGGGGTGCGCACCCCATCGTGGCGGCGGGGACGGCCGCACTTCTATACGCGCTCGGCGGCTGTTCCAACACGCCGGGGGATCTCAAGCCTCTGGCCAAGGGCGACATGGCCAAGCTGGTGATGACCGACAAGCCCGCCCCGTCGCCCGATACGGTGTTCAAGGACGCCGCCGGGCAACCGCACACCCTGGCCGAGTTCAAGGGCAAGGTCGCCATCGTCAATGTCTGGGCCAACTGGTGCGCGCCGTGCAAGGAAGAGATTCCCAGCCTCGCGAAGCTGCAATCCGTCTATGCGGGCAAGGGAGTGGCGGTGGTACCGATCAGCGTCGGCAAGGGCGACGATGAACCGGCCGGCCACGCCTTCATTGATCGCAACCCGCCTTTGACCTTTTACACCGAACCCACCTACGCTCTGACCTACGCGTTCAGGCCAGCCGTGGACGGCATGCCTACCACCATCATCTTTGATCGGAAGGGCGTGGAGCGGGCGAGGCTGACTGGCGGCGCCGACTGGTCGGGCGCCGACGCCCGGGCCGTGGTGGATTCGCTGCTCGCCGAAAAGTGAAGCTTTCGCCCGAACAGATTGTCGGCCTGGAGCGGATTTCCGCCCGGGCCTGGCCGGCGGCCGGGGAATCGGAGATCGGCGGATGGCGGCTCCATGCGTCCTCCGGGTTTTCGGGACGGATCAACGCCTGCTGGCCGCTGGAAGACCCGGGCCTTGCCCTAGCCGAAGCCGTGACCGCCGTCGAAGCCTGGTACGACGGACGAAAACTGCCTAGTCTTTTCAAAATCGTCGAGAGCGCCTGCGCGCCGGCGGACCTGACCGTCCATCTGCCCAGGTCGGGCTATCGGCCACGCACCGAGACGGTGATGATGATCGGCCCTGCCGGGGCCAAGGCGGATCCTGCAGTAAGCCTGAGCGACCGGGTCGACGCCAGTTTCGAGCAGGTCTTCACCTCCATAGCCGGCGATCCGGGCGATGCGCGGGAGCGCCTTGAGACCCTGGCCAGGATTCCCATACCCCGGGTGTTCGCCCGCATCAATGCGACCGGCGGCCCCGTGGCGATCGGGGCTTGCGCCGTGGAGGGTGATTGGGCGGGCGTGTTCGCCATGCGCACCGATCCTGGCCACCGACGCCAGGGTCTCGCTCGGCGGATTCTGCATTCGCTGTTGTCGGCGGTAGCCGATTCAGGCGCCAGGCGCGTCTGGTTGCAGGTCGAGGCGGACAACCCCGCCGCCATCGCCCTCTACAGCGCCGCGCGGTTCGAGGAGGCCTATCGCTATCGCTACTGGAGCCGCGAAACCGCTCGACCCTGACGCTTGACCCCAAAGGGGGATCACGGCGCCTTGTGAATGGAATCAATCCAGGCGACCGCGGTGGGCGTCTCCACAGGCGCGATGTTCAGGTTCACCACCACCGCTTCGCCGCCACTGCGCACCAGCACGCACTCCAAGGTCTCATCGTCGGAGGCGTTGATTTCCTGGTGCGGGACATAGGGCGGCACATAGATGAAATCGCCTGGACCGGCCTCGGCAGTGAACTCAAGGGCCTCGCCCCAGCGCATTCGCGCCTTGCCCTTGACCACATAGATCACGCTTTCCAGATCGCCGTGATGGTGGGCGCCGGTCTTGGCGCCGGCATGAATATGCACGGTGCCGGCCCAGAGTTTCTCCGCGCCGACGCGCGCGAAATTGATCGCCGCGGCGCGGTTCATGCCGGGCGTCTGGGCGGTGTTGGTGTCCAACTGGTCGCCAGGGACCACCCGTACTCCGGTGGATCGCCAATCATCGGTGTTTGTGGTCATGGTGAAAGGATAACGCGCCCTGGCGATGGGGCAAGCCGATCGGGAATCGGGCGGTGGATCACCGTAAATCCACCGTTAATACGGTGGAACGAGGCTTCGGGCCGGGACGCATCATCCAACGCCTATTTCACGCTGAGAAAGACTGACCGGGATTTGCATTATGCAATATCGGGCAAGGATTTTGTCAAGGCTTCCTTCGGCCAACCGTGTGGCTTGTCGGTGTTTCTCACAGGTTTTACGAATCCCGACATTGGATCATCGAGGCCCCGGACGCGCCTGACATCCTGCACGACCAGACGGCGCGGAAGGGCTGAAACAGGCCGATCTCGCAGCTGTGATCGGATCGAACGCTCGCGCGTCCAAGACACTCAACCGCCGCCGTTATCTCACGCCCCAACAGGCGTGGAACATCCATGTGGCTTGGCGCATCCCAGCGGAGGCCGCGATGAGCCCCTATCCTCTAATGGTATTCTGAAGCTCACTGGTTCATGTGAATTGAAGCCACCGTCACCGTAACCCGTTCTATTTCAACAGTTCAGAAGCCCAGCTCCGCCCGCAGCGCTTCAGGGGTCATGCCCCTCGCCCGCAGGTCGGCGAGGGTCTCGGCGGTGTCGCGTTTGGCGAAGCGCTTGCCGTCGGGGCGCAGCAGTAGAGGGTGGTGGCGATAGACTGGGGTGGGCAGGTCGAGCAAGGCCTGGAGCAGGCGCTGGACGTGGGCGGCGTGGAACAGATCTTGGCCTCGGATCACGTGGGTGACGCGCTGGGCGGCATCGTCGACCACCACGGCCAGGTGGTAGCTGACACCCAGATCCTTGCGAGCCAGGACCACGTCGCCGGCCACACCGGGATCGGCGGCGATAAGACCCTGTTGGCCCTCCGGGCCGGAGCCCTCTTCCTGGAACGTCAGGCCTGAAAAGCCGCTTAAGGCCTCCCGCGCGGCGGGTAGCGAGAGGCGCCAGGCGAAGGATAGCTCCTGCGCCAGCAGTCTGGTCTCTTCCCCCACAGGCAGCGGACCCGGAGCCAGGGGTTTGGCCGGGCCATGGGGCGCACGAGCGATGTCTTCGAGAATGTCCCTGCGCGTGCGGAAGCAGCGGTAGAGCAGGCCCCGGTCTCGCAGGTTTTGCAACGTCCGGCGATAGGCCGCCGCCCGCTCCGACTGGCGCATCACGGGCTCTTCCCAGGATAGACCAAGCCATCGCAGATCCTCAAGGATGGCGATCTCGAACTCGGGGCGGCAGCGGGCGGTGTCGATATCCTCGATGCGCAGGAGGAAACCGCCCCCGGTCCAGCGCGCCGCGTGATCGGCGGTCAGGGCCGAAAACGCGTGGCCCCGATGTAGCCGCCCGGTCGGCGAGGGGGCGAAACGAGTGACGAAATTCGCCCCGGTCAAGCCGAGGTCCTATTCGTGTGGTGTCTTCGGACGGCGGGTGAAAATGCCGACGTGGCTGAGCAGCGCGCGCACGAAGGGCTCCTCGCCGCCAAGGGCCTCTTTCAACGGCCCGAATTCCTTGAAGCCGGCCATCTCGGCAACGCCGTGCACGTTGCACCAGGCGGCGATCTGAGCCAGGGCCATATCCTGCTCTTCATTGGGATCGGCCCCGGCCTCGACAATGGCCTCGGCCACGTGGCGCCAGCCACTGTCTTCATCCTTGGCATGGTCGGGCATCATCTCTCGGTCGTAGGCGGCGTGATACATCAGCCGATAGAGCGCCGGGTTTTGGCGCGCGAAGCTGACATAGGCGACGCCGATCTCGATCATGGCCATCTTCGGGTTGGCCGCGCCTCCACGCCCCTTGCCGATGGCGACGCCCAGCTCCCGCCAGCCCTCTTTGGCCACGGCGTCCAGAAGTTCGCTCTTGTCCTTGAAATGATGATAGGGCGCGGCCGGACTTACCCCCGCCTCGCGCGCCACCGCCCTTAGGGAAAGCGCCGTCGGCCCCTCGGCTTCCAGGAGCCGCCGGCCGGCCATCACCAGGGCCCGAGACAGGTCTCCGTGGTGGTAGGGGCGCCCACCACAGGCCCCCTCCAGGGCCGACTCCTTTTGCGGAGCGGCCGCCTTGGCAGGGGAGCCCTGCGGGACGGTTCGGGTCGGGGCGCTTGCAGCTTCGCTCATGACGCTATCACCTAAAACTGTATCCTAACGTCGTAAAGATTATCTTGACGCCGTTCAGATTCGCGTTATCTAAACACTGTCCAGACTGGACGGCCAGCGCAAGTCGCAGGTTCAACCCAAAAAAGGTCTCTTGTCATGTCCCACGTTAATTTTTCCGGCCTTGGCCGGCTGTTTGACAACGCCATCACTCTGGTCATCCTCTCCTTGGGCGCCATCGTCGCCGGCGCCACCGCTTTCGCCGGCGTATAAAACGCCGATGGCGATCCAGCGCGCGGCGGCTGATCGATCGGGTGAGGGTTCCGTGTGTCCCCACCCATCCGCCAGCCGCCTAAGCGGCGCCTCTCCCAAAAAAGTGCTCCCAAGCGGCGCAAACCCACGGCCTGAACCACGCCAGACACGTCTGCGTCATGGAGATGTCGTCAATCCTCTCCTATGGTCCTGCCAATCTCAGTCGGCTGGCCGATTCACCGGATCGGTCGAGAAGGAGGCCAAGTCTTCAGTTCAGGATCCCGGAACCATTTTCGAGCGGTAGATCAGCGCGATGGAGGCGGTCGTGCAGGTGCTTAGCCGTCCGCCCTCCGGCGCCCCGGCTCTGGTGCTGAACGCCGATTATCGGCCCCTCTCCTATTATCCTCTGTCCCTGTGGTCCTGGCAGGAGACGATCAAGGCCGTGTTCCTTGGCCGCGTGGATGTGGTTTCCACCTACGATACCCTGGTCCACTCCCCCACCTTCGAGATGCGCCTGCCCAGCGTGGTGTCGCTGAAAAGCTATGTGGCCCAGGATCGCCCGCCCGCTTTCACCCGCTTCAACCTGTTTCTGCGCGACGCCTTCGCCTGTCAGTACTGCGGACGCGGCGGGGACCTGACCTTCGACCACGTGATTCCCCGCTCGCGCGGCGGCCGCACCACCTGGGAGAACATCGTCACCGCCTGCGCGCCCTGTAACCTGGCCAAGGGCGGCCGCACCCCCCGAGAGGCCGGCGTCACCCCCCGTCGCGCGCCACATCGCCCGACCATGTACCAACTCCAGGACCACGGCCGTCGCTTCCCCCCCAACCACCTGCACGAGAGCTGGCTGGACTACCTCTACTGGGACATCGAGCTGGAGGCCTAAGGGAACACCACCTCGTGCCGCTCACAGATGCGCGGCCATAGTCCAGCGGCAGTTGGCTCGATCAGGCCAAAGACATCCGCCAATACCTCGACCAGTTCAACCGCCGACTCCAGGATTTGTTCGCTCGTTCCTTCAGGTCCATGTCGCCGCAGCACCCGCCCGATTAGGTCCGCGTGGCCATCCGGCGTGAATTTCTGGCAGATCAGGTTCTGGACGAACAGCGAAGCCGGATCGGTCTGCAGTATCGCACACTTCCGCGACAACAGAGTCTCATCCTCG
>JAYVYH010000109.1:0-5956 GCA_043784385.1 Caulobacteraceae bacterium
TGATTGGCGCCCCGTCGGTCTTTTTGGTGGTTAGAAATGCTCATTTTGAGCAAAAGGGTTCTATGATGGCTGACGGTTCCATGGAATTGGCCTTTACGCCGGCGGTTGAGACCGCCACTGCGTCGATATGGAGCAAGGTTCGCACCCAGATCACCCCCCTCGAGTGGCGTCAGCAGGCCCCGTTGATTGCCGAGATCAACCGGCTGAAACGCGAGCGAAACGCCGTGATTCTCGCCCACAACTACATGACGCCGGAGATTTTTCACGGCGTGGGGGACTTCATCGGCGACAGCCTGGGCCTCGCCCGCGAGGCGGCCCGCTGCAGAGCCAGCGTCATCGTTCAGGCTGGCGTGCATTTCATGGCCGAAACCTCCAAGGTCCTATGTCCCGATAAGCGGGTTCTGATCCCGGACCTACTAGCCGGATGTTCTCTCGCCGCCTCCATCACCGCCGCCGATGTGCGCCTGATCAAGCAACGCTATCCGGGACTCCCGGTGGTGACCTATGTCAACACCACCGCCGCGGTGAAGGCCGAGACCGACATCTGCTGCACCAGCGCCAACGCTGTTCAAGTCGTCGAGGCGGTGGCCCGCGAGTGGGGTGTCGATCGGGTCATCCTGCTGCCCGACGAGTTCCTGGCCCGCAATGTCGCAAGGCAGACACACATCGGCGTCATCGCCTGGCATGGCCGCTGCGAGGTCCACGAACGCTTCACCGCCGCCGACATCGCTGAGCTGCGCGAAGCGTGGCCGAACGCCAAGATCCTAGCCCACCCGGAGTGCCCGACCGAAGTGCTCGAGGCGGCGGATTTCGCCGGGTCGACGGCGGCGATGAGCGACTATGTGACTCAGCGCAAGCCTCGCCAGGTGGTGCTGATCACCGAATGCTCGATGGCCGACAACGTGGCCTGCGACGCGCCGGACACCGAGTTCGTCCGGCCCTGCAACCTCTGCCCTCACATGAAGCGCATCACGTTGGAAAACATCCACGAGGCATTGCTCCACGACCGCTACGAAGTGACGGTCGACGCCGCCATCGCCGGCCGCGCCCGCGCCGCCGTCCAGCGCATGATCGATCTGCCGCCACCCGCGGCGCCGGCCCGTTACGACTTGGTCCGAGCCCGCCATCACGTTGATGTCGAACTGATCTGAAGTCGGCCGCCGAAAGGAGATCCCGAACATGACGGCTATATATCGCATCGCTTTCGATGGCGTCCTGGTCATCGGCGCGGGCCTCGCCGGCCTCAGCGCCGCCCTGGCCGCTGCGCCGCGCCGGGTTCTGGTGCTCGCCGCCGCGCCCCTAGGCGAGGGCTGCGCCTCGGCCTGGGCTCAGGGCGGCGTCGCCGTGGCCTTGGGCGTCGATGACGACCCGGCCCTGCACGCCGCCGATACCTTGGCCGCAGGCGCGGGGCTTTGCGATGCCGGGGCCGTCAAGATTCTTACCAGCGAAGGGCCCGACGCGGTCAGGCGCCTTGCCGACCTAGGGGCTCCTTTCGATCGCAACCCAACCGGCGGTTTGGTTCAAAGTCTCGAGGCCGCGCATTCCCGGCCACGGGTGGCGCGGGTGGGCGGTGATGGCGCGGGCCGGGCTATCATGCGCGCCGTATTCGACGCCGTCGAAGCCACTGGGCACATTGAGGTTCGCGAGAACGCCCAGGCCGTCGCCTTGCTTTCGGACGGTGAAGGCCGCGTGCGCGGGGCTCTGGTCAAGACGTCTCAAGGCCTGGTGGAAATCGTCGCTCCGGCAACCCTGCTGGCGACGGGAGGCCTAGGGGGCCTTTACGCCGTGACCACCGATCCGGCGGCGGTGCGCGGCGAAGGCCTAGCGATCGCGGCCTTGGCCGGCGCGCGCGTTCTGGACCCCGAATTCGTCCAGTTCCACCCGACCGCGATCGATATCGGCGCCGACCCGGCGCCTCTCGCTACCGAAGCTCTGCGCGGCGAAGGGGCGAAGCTGGTCAACGCCGACGGATCCGCCTTCATGGCTCGATATGACCCGGCGGCCGAATTGGCGCCGCGCGATATCGTCGCCCGGGCGATCGCCATCGAACGCATGGCGGGTCGCGGCGCCTTTTTGGATACGCGGGACGCCGTCGGGGCCGCCTTTCCCGACGAGTTCCCCCTGGTGTTCAGCGCCTGCCTGTCTGCGGGTATCGATCCCCGTGTCCAGGCGATTCCCGTCTTGCCGGCGGCGCACTATCATATGGGTGGCGTGGCTACTGATTCGTGGGGCTCGACCTCGCTGGCGGGCCTGTTTGCGGCTGGTGAGTGCGCCGGCACCGGTGCGCACGGAGCCAACCGCCTCGCCTCCAATTCCCTGCTTGAGGCGGCTGTATTCGGGCGGCGCGCCGGTCTCGCGGCCGCGAACCTTGCCGGCCCGCGCACAAGCCCGAGCCACGCGGAGGCCCCGGCGGAATTGCCCGCGGCTGAACTGCAAGTGTTGAGAAACGCCATGTCGAACGGCGCAGGCGTGGCGCGGGACGCCGCCGGACTCGGTCGGTTGTTGGACCTGATCTCCGTTATGGAGGCCAGGCATGGGCGCGCTCTGCCGCTCGTCACGGCCAGGATGGTGTGCGAAGCCGCGCTGGATCGACGCGAGAGCCGGGGCGCTCACTTTCGAACCGACTTTCCGGCATCCGCGGCCGGGGCGATTCACACGTCCCGAACCTTGGATCTCGGGGCTACGCGTCGCCAAAGAGCGGCATGACGCACATTGCGCATCGCGCCTCCCCAACACCGCTACCCGACCTCGTTGTTGATCCAATCGTCCGGGCCGCCCTCGCGGAAGACCTGGGGCGGGCGGGCGATATCACCGTCCAGGCCTGCATCCCGGCAGACGCTCGATTGAAGGCTGCCTTCGTGGCTCGCAAATCCGGCGTGGTGGCCGGTCTGGCCTGCGCGCGCCTCGCTATCCTGGCCCTTGACCCGGCAGCGCGGTTTGACTCCCAGGTGTCGGATGGGGCCAGGGTCGATCCGGGCGCTGTTCTGGCGACGATCGAGGCCAACGCCCAGGCGGCGCTTTCTTCCGAGCGCGTGGCGCTCAATCTGCTTTGCCGCCTGTCCGGCGTCGCGACCTTGACCGCCGCCTATGTGGCGCGGGTGGAGGGAACCAACGCCCGCATCATCGATACCCGGAAAACCACGCCGCTGCTGCGCGCGCTGGAGAAATATGCGGTGCGCTGCGGTGGCGGGTCGAACCATCGCTTCGGCCTGGACGACGCCATATTGATCAAGGACAACCACGTGGCCGCGTGCGGCGGAGTGGGCGCGGCGCTCAACCGGGTGCGCGCCCATGCCGGCCACATGGTCAAGATCGAAGTCGAGGTCGACAGTCTGGACCAACTCCGCGAGGCGCTAGAGCACAGGCCCGACGTGATCATGCTCGACAACTTCACCCTCGAAGATCTGCGGTCGGCGGTGCGCCTGGCGGCGGGCCGGACCGTGCTCGAAGCTTCGGGTGGCGTCGACCTGACGACTGTCGGCGACATCGCCCACACCGGTGTCGACTTCATCAGCGTCGGCGCCCTGACCCATTCCTCCCCGGTTTTCGACATCGGCCTCGACGCCGTCTAACGAAACCAGCCGCGCCGGAGATCCTTCAGAATTTCGCGTGCGGCGTTGTGTCCGGGCGCCCCGGTGACGCCGCCGCCCGGATGGGTGCCGGCGCCGCACATGTAGAGACCTGCCAGAGGGCCGCGGTAGGCCCCGTGACCCAGCACTGGACGGGCCGAGAACAGCTGGTCCAGTTCGAGCTTGCCGTGGAAAATGTCGCCCCCCACCAAGCCGAAAGTCCGCTCCAGGTCGAGCGGCGAGTTGATCTGCCGGCCCAGGACCGAGGCCTTAAAGCCCGGCGCGTGAGCGTCAACCGTGGCGATCATCAGGTCAGCGACTTCCTCGCGATGGTCGTCCCATGATCGTCCACCGGAGAGTATCGGCGCCACGTGCTGGCAGAACAGGCTGGCCACGTGACTGCCGGCTGGCGCCAGACTGTCGTCCAGGGTCGAGGGGATCAGCATCTCGACGATCGGAGCCCTTGACCAACCGCTCGTCCGGGCATCCATGAAGGCCTGGTCCATATAGGCCAGGGACGGCGCCATGATGATGCCGGCGGTCATGTGGTCGCCCGCATCCGGCAGGCAGGTGAAACGAGGCAATTCCGACAGCGCCAAATTCATTCGAAAGGTGCCCGATCCACTGCGATAGCGATCGATCCGTTCCTTGAAGTCGGTGGGCAGGACCGCCGGATCGACCATGGCACTGAACAACAGCTTCGGGTGCAGATTGGAGACCACGACCCGCGCCCGGATGGCGTGGCCAGCCGCAGTAACAGCCCCGACGGCGCATCCCTTCTCGGTCAAAACCTCGGCCACGGCCGTATCGGTCAGAATCTCCACACCCTGGGCTAGACAGGCGCGCGCCATGGCCTGGGTGATCTCTCCCATGCCGCCGATGGCGTGGCCCCATGCACCCTTCTTGCCGTTCACCTCGCCGAACACATGATGCAGCAGCACATAGGCGGAACCGGGCGTGTAGGGACTGGCGTAGTTGCCGACCACCCCGTCGAAGCCGAAGCAGGCCTTGATCGGTTCGCTCTCGAACCAGCCATCCAGGTAGTCGCCGGCCGATTGGGAAAACAGCGCCAGGAGATCGCGCCGGCCGGTCATGTCCAGAGCGGCAAGGCGGTGGCCCAGCCCCGCGCCCTTCAGAAGCTCGGGCAGCGCCGAGCCCCAACTACCCTGGGTGATATTCGGCGGTGTCTCAAGCATCAGGCCACGAAGCACGTCAGCGATAGCGTCCAGACGCTCGCCGTAGACGTCCAGCCGTTCGGCGTCCCGGGTTGAAAAGCGCGCGACCTCGCTCGCGGTGCGCCCTTCGCCGGTCAGGAGATAGTCCCTATCCGACAGGGGCAGGAAGTTAGCGACCTTGCGCTCGACGATCCGCAAGCCGTGACCCGCCAGGTCCAGGTCGGCGGCGACCTTGGGATTGAGCAGACTCACTGTGTAGCTCGCCACGGAATTGCGGAACCCAGGGTGGAATTCCTCGGTCACCGCCGCCCCGCCGACCACCGGCCGGCGTTCAAGGATCTTCACCTTCAATCCAGCGCGAGCCAGATAAAAGGCGCAGACGAGGCCGTTGTGCCCCCCGCCTATGATCAGAACGTCGGTATCCTTGGCGCGATTGGGCATCGCGCGGTGATAGGCAGTCGCGGACTAGGCGTCCAGAAGCTGGAACCTCAGCTCCATATTGGCCTCGGTCATCACCTTGCCCGCGGCGGCGTAGAAATTGTTCGCCGCGTCGGTCAAAGGACAGCGCGCGACGACCTCCACCCGCACAGGGCGACCATCGTATTTCGGCCAGACCGATTTGATCTGCCCGGTTTCAATGAAGGTGATCTGAGCGTTGAGCTTATGGAGCAACATGTCCAGGTGACGCTGGCCCTCCAGAGGCCGTTAGGTCAGCGGGTCGGAGACCACCAGTACGGGAGTCTCGTCTTGGCCGTCCAGGTAGATGTAGTCGATGAGATCGGTTTCGAGCACTGACACGGGTTGGCCAACTTTGGTGAACACGACTCGGAGGCTAGCGCGACTTTTTCGGATCACTTCGCTGGCAGGCAGGGCCAGTGGCTGCCAGCGGTGGGGATTATCTCGCCGGCAGACCCACAGCCCGTTTCCCGGGCGCCCCGTCGGGATAAGCGCTTCCAGAAAGGTCATTTTCCGCTTGCAGCCACCGGTGCGGCGTCCACCCGGATCGTCGTGACCATCCTGGCCGAGCGGGCGGGACGCAAGTCACCCTCGATCACAAGGCGAAACGGTCCTTCCGATGGCGGTAAGGGCGCATCGTCAGAAGCGTCGGCCAGCAGCACCTTTCGCGCGGCAAGGCCCGGGTCCGTTTCGGCCAGGGCCAGAACGACGCGATAACCATCGCTGGCGCCAACCAGAACGAAGTCAGCCAGAGCC